>DYJK01000056.1 GCA_020723165.1 Melioribacter roseus
CGCCACTGGTGTTCTTCCAGATATCTACGTATTTCACCACTACACCTGGAATTCCGCTACTCTCTTCCGAACTCAAGATTAGCAGTATCAGAGGCAGTTCTACGGTTAAGCCGTAGGATTTCACCACTGACTTACAAATCCGCCTACGCGCCCTTTACACCCAGTAAATCCGGACAACGCTTGCCCCCTACGTATTACCGCGGCTGCTGGCACGTAGTTAGCCGGGGCTTCTTCTAAGGGTACAGTCAATTACTGATACTATCAGTATTTTTCGTCCCCTTCAAAAGGAGTTTACAATCTTACGACATTCATCCTCCACGCGGCGTTGCTGGGTCAGACTTTCGTCCATTGCCCAATATTCCTCACTGCTGCCTCCCGTAGGAGTCTGGACCGTGTCTCAGTTCCAGTGTGGCTGATCATCCTCTCAGACCAGCTACCGATCATCGCCTTGGTAAGCAGTTACCTTACCAACTAGCTAATCGGATGCAAATTCATCCATAGGCGCTTCAAGAGCTTTAACAACATCATCATGTGATGCCGCTGCATTATATGGTATTAGCCCGTCTTTCGACGAGTTATTCCATACCCATGGGTAGATTATTTACACATTACTCACCCTTTCGCCACTTTACTCGAAGTATTGCTACCTCTTTCTCGTAGACTTGCATGTGTTAGGCACGCCGCCAGCGTTCGTCCTGAGCCAGGATCAAACTCTCCGTTGTAAATTTTATAATTTTAATGTAATCTCAAAGTTTATTACTAAACATAATTTAGTCACTCACTCTGTCAAAGAACTTTTTCAAAAATGGATTAGAAATTTATAACCTTATTTTTCGAAAGTCAAGAAATAAAATAGAAAATTTCTAAAAATTAGAATATTATACATCAAGAGTAAAAACTAACCTCATTTTTAATATACAATTAATAATTATTATTTTCAGACTGTTATCAAGGTAAAGGAACTTAATAATTATTCCAATGTAGAAGAAATAAATTATATAAAAGGTGTATAATGGAAAATTATGAAAAATTTAGTTATAGCAATCCATTATCAGATATTATTCCGGACGAAATATATACTTTGTTAAAAAGCAAAGGTTTAATAAATGAAAAATCAGTTAGAGATCATTTAATAAGAAAAAAATTTTATGAGATGAAAAAAAACAATATAAATGCTTCGGAGGCAATCTCCATAATTCGAAAAGATTATCCTTACTTACAATTTGATACGATTCGAAAAATAGTATATCAAGTTAAATAATGATTTTGCTTGACAAAAGATAATTTGTAAAGTATATTTTAATAGTATGCTTTCGAAGATATTAAACTTTGATTGCATTTTTAGCCCAGTGTCTCCCCCCAACACTGGGCTTTTTTTCTTAAACTGTGAGGAATCATGACAAAAGTTAAAAAAAATCTGAAAGAATCTAATAAAGTCAAGGTTTCACCTTTTAATGACTATTGGGAAAAGTCGCATTACATAATTTTTGTTTTAGGGATAATAATACTGATTTTAGGTTATTTTCTTTTAGCTCAAAATCCATGGGACAATATTATATCACTTAGTCTGGCACCGATAACTCTTTTACTTGCCTATATTATTATATTCCCATTAGCAATTTTAAAAAGAAAATCTAAGAACAAAACCAATTGATATGTTTCTAGCTCAAGTGAAAGGAAATATAGTCTCTACACAAAAAAATGAAAACTTAGTCGGTCAAAAATTATTGTTAGTTCATCCTATTGATTTTGAACAAAATCTCGTGGATAAGAAAGATGTAATAGCTCTAGATTTAATTGACTCAGGAATTGGTGATACAGTAATTGTTGTACAAGAAGGCGATGCTGTTCAACAAATTTTAGGGAATTCAGTCACCCCAGTAAACACAATGATAATCGGAGTGGTAGATAATATAGATATTTCAGAATAAAACTTAGTTACAAGTTGATATCAGATTTTGAAAGTTTTGCATTTTTAAAATTATTATTAAGTATTGATGGCATTGGACCTCAGAGAATTCTTTCTTTAATCTCACATTTCAAAGAACCCAAACTAATTTTCTCTTCATCAGTAGTTGAATTAAGTAAAATTGACGGCATTAGCAAAACCATCTCGTTAAGAATATTAAATTCAAATTCTCTATTCGAACAAACCTTAAAAAAATTTGAAATAGAACAAAAAAATTTAGAAAAAATAAATGCTCGAATCATTTCTTACTGGGATAGTGACTATCCAGCGTTACTTAGAAGAATTTTTTATCCACCAATCTTATTATATACTCTAGGGGAATTTAGTTCCCAGGATCAATATTCAGTTGCAATTGTCGGTACTAGACAACCAACTAATTATGGGAAGATGCAGACAGAATTATTAGCTAAACAACTTGTTCAACGAGATTTAACTATTGTTAGTGGATTAGCAAGGGGAATTGATTCTGTTGCACACAAATCCGCTTTAAGAAATAATGGAAGAACAATTGCTGTTATAGGATCAGGACTAGATGTAATCTATCCCCCGGAAAATAAAAAGTTGTTTGAGGAAATAATTCATACCGGAGTTGTAATTACAGAGTACGAATTAGGCACTAAGCCTGATGCACAAAATTTTCCTAGAAGAAACAGAATAATTTCCGGTTTATCACTAGGAACACTAATTGTTGAAACTAAAATAAATGGCGGTGCTATGCAAACAGCAGCACATGCTATTGATCAAAACAGAGAGGTCTTTGCTTTACCTGGAAACATTAATGTTAAACAAAGCGAGGGTCCAAATTCACTTATTCAAAAAGGTGAGGCAAAACTCGTAATTAATGCAGATGATATACTAAATGAATTAAATATTAAAATAAAACCGGAAGTTGGAAAAAATATCCCCAAACCTAATATTGAATTGAACTTATTTGAGGAAAAAATTCTACAGCTACTCGGCAATGAACCAAAACATATAGATGAAATATCTTCACTTTCCTCGTTGAGCATATCAGACTGTCTTGTAAATCTTCTAACATTGGAATTTAAAGGTGTTGTAAGACAACTACCGGGGAAGATGTTCTTACTTTCTGACTAATACTTCTTAATATTTTTCCAAAGTAATTTTAATCTATCCTTTATGGTTTTTTCATTACCATTTTCAGTGGGATAGTAATATTGTTTATTCTGAATATTTTCAGGCAAATATTTTTCTTCTACGAAATGATTTTCAAAATCATGTGGGTATTTATAGTTATGTGAATATCCGATCTCTTTCATAAACTTTGTAGGAGCATTTCTTAAATATAAAGGGACCGGGAATGCCGGCAAATCTCTAACATCTTTAAGAGCACTATCTATAGCCAAATAAGACGAATTACTTTTAGGTGCCGATGCTAAATATGTTGCACATTGCGATAAGATAATTCTTGATTCAGGCATACCGATTTTATCAACAGCACTAAATGTGGCTTCAGCCAATACTAATGCATTGGGCGTTGCATTTCCTATATCTTCAGACGCAAAAACTACCATTCGTCGTGCTATAAACAATGGGTCTTCCCCACCTTCTAACATTCGTGCAAGCCAGTAAACTGCCGCATCAGGATCTGATCCTCTTAAACTTTTTATAAATGCCGAAATTACGTTGTAATGTTCTTCACCAGCTTTATCATATATGACATTTTTTTTCTGAACTATATTTTCTATTACCTCATTTGTAATTATGATTTCACTTTTGCCAAGTTCTTGATAAATGGCTGCTTCCAGAACATTCAACAAAATACGAGCATCTCCTCCTGAGACATAAAACAAAAATTCAGAATCCACCACCTTGATATCGAGTAATTTGTTGAATTCATCACCTACTAATGCATAGTTCAAGATATTTTGTAAATCCATTTTTGATAATGTCTCAAGAATGAAGATACGTACGCGAGAACGCAAAGCTGGAATTATTTCAAACGAAGGGTTTTCCGTAGTGGCGCCAAATAAAATAATTTCGCCTCTTTCTACCGATGATAATAAAGCATCTTGCTGTGCTTTATTATACCTATGTATTTCATCGATGAAAAGAATCGTCCTCTTATTATAATTTAAGTTTTCTTTTGCTTGCTCAATTATGTTTCGTAATTCTCGTACCCCGGAAGAGACAGCATTTACTTGAAAAAATTCCGATTTGGTTTTTTCAGAAATAATCCTCGCTAATGTTGTTTTACCGGTACCGGGCGGTCCCCATAAAATAACGGAGCTTAATACATCATTTTCGATCATACCTCGGAACGATTTTCCCTCACCTAATAAATGTTTTTGACCTTGAAATTCTTCGAGTGTTTTAGGACGAATTCTTTCGGCAAGCGGAATTGTAGGTATATCGATTTTATTTTTCACTGCTGCCTAATTTTCTTCTATTTTCAAAACTTGTTCATTAGGTTTTAACATGTGAAATTTCTCTCGTGCAACTTGTTCAATTTTATTTTTACTGATTTTTAACGAATCGATCTCAGCTTCCAATTTCTGTAATGTATCTTCGGCGTTTTTTATCTCGCTGTTCAATTTTTCTATTTCATTTTTCAACTTAATATATTTTAATATCCCACTGTCATTAAAAAAAAGAAAAGCGAACACACCGGTAATAAGTAGAAAGAAAAGAATTCTTATTAAAAGTTTATTGTTGATCTTTGCCATCAGAGAGAATTCTTAATTATCCGGTCAACTAATTCTTCGAAAGTTATCCCAGCCGCCTTAGCCATTTTAGGAACCAAACTTAAATTTGTCATTCCGGGAAGTGTATTAACTTCCAAACAATAAGTTTTATAATCCTTTGTAAGTCTAAAATCAACACGGGCATAACTTTCGCAGCCAACCGAGTTATAAGCCAACAATGCTTGCTGTTGTAAATGTTCTGCAATTTTAGGAGGAATAGCTGCCGGTACTTCATATTCGCTCATGCCGCTTGTGTACTTGCTTAAATAATCATACAGTCCACTTTTAGGTTTTATTTCCAATACCGGAAGAACTTGTTGACCAATTATTCCAACAGTCAGTTCTCTTCCGGAAATATATTCTTCTATCAGAGCTGTATTTGAAAATTCCAAAGCATCATTTATTCCTTTCTCAACTTCTACATCACCACGGCAAACAGTTAAGCCGATTGTTGAACCTTGATCATTTGGTTTAATTACACACGGATAACCAAAAAACTTTTTAATTTTCTCGCGTATCAATTTAAAATCGTTATCACCTTTTCGGACAACAAACCATTTTGGTGTTGTAACATCAAAGTGCTGGAACATAATTTTCGACATATACTTATTCATTGCCAATGCACTGGCAAGAATTTTAGAACCGGTATATTTTATTCCGCGTATTTCCAGCAAAGACTGAACTGTTCCATCTTCTCCCCATCTACCATGTAAAGCTAAAAAAGCAATATCCACATCATCGAACAAAGTTGAATTAATTACTTCGATGTAATTTCTATTTGACGTTTCGGTAAATTCTTTTTCTTCGAAAAACTTTGATTCTTCTTTCGGTTGATTAAGACCATATGCCGGGTTAATAACTTTAACTTTATAACCTAAATCATAAAGTGCTTTTAAAATTGATTTGGCTGTTGATTTGGAGACCTCCTTTTCAGGTGAAGTACCGCCTAGCAGTAGAGCCACAGTAATATTATTGTTGGACATTTTTGTACCCGGAGAATTTATGATTAGTAATCCATTCTATTTCGTTTATCGGTTTTTATTCCAAACACTTCTTCGGAAATATTGTACAACTCTCTAAGTTTATTTAACGGGATTGTTTTTTCTCTGCCAAGCATACGTGCAGCAATAATAGTGTGAGCTGCATGTTCCAACTTTTCCATCCTGAAATAAGCACCTTTAATATTCTTGCCAAAAGTAACTGCACCATGATTTTCAAATAGCATTGCCCAAGCATAATCAATATATGGAAGCATAGAATTTGGTAATTCGTCTGTTGAAGGAGTAGCATACTTACAAAGCGGAACCTTACCTAAAGCTAAAATTACTTCAGGGAAAATCGGTTTAGTCAACCCTTCACCGGCAGATGCAAATGCAGTCGCATAAACGGGATGACAATGTATTACGGCATTTATCTCTTTTCTTTTTTGATACGGTAGAAGATGAATTTTAACTTCAGTTGATACTTTTCCTTCACCTTTAATTATTCTTCCTCTGTAATCGACTTCAATAAGATCTTCTTCATTCACTTCACCTTTGCATTTGCCAGACGGAGTTATCAAAACTCTTTCGTTATCAATTCTAACGGATAAATTTCCATCGTAAGCGGAAACAAATCCGTTTGCATAAACCTTATGACAAATTTCTACTAATTCTTTCCGGAGCTGCATTGTTTTTCAATTTCTTCAATAATTTTCATATTAATTACCGCATCTTCACCGGCAACAAGTGGAGGCTGATTTTTAATAATCGATTTATGTACCGACCTGATCATGTAGGAAACTTTATTTGCTCTTTTCCTAAATGCTTTTTTTGCTTCACCTTCCAAATCTATTACCAGTTTACTTGAGATATTCTTTTTGCCAACAAAATTTTCTATGCTGATTACTCCTTTATGGCCTAGTATCTCAATTCTATTGATTGATTTTTTTGCATTGTAAGAAATATTAAAATAACCATAACCACTCTTTTCAAATTTTAATATTGCAGAAGCAAAATCTTCGACCTCACTTTTATAAACAACATTATCCATGTACGCTTTAATTCCGGTAATCTCACCACCAAAATATCTAAGGATATCCAGCATGTGGGAACCGAGATCCCGAAGAACACCACCGCCGCTAAGGTTTTTTTTGAAACGGAAATTATCATTAGGCGGATAATCAATATTAAACGATGCGGAAACAGATACTATTTTACCAAGCAGATTTTTATCGACCAACTCTTTTGCTTTTATTATCAAAGGATGAAACCGGTGAACAAAATTTATCATCAAGAGAACACCGTTTTCCTTGCATACTTTTACCATCTCTTCTGCTTCATGCACATTCATTGCAATCGGTTTTTCGCAAAGGATATTTTTTCCGGCTTTTGCAGCTTCAATAACTTGCCAATGATGATCAGCATTTGAACTTGCAACAAAGATTATATCGATATCACTTTTCAAAAAATCGGAATAATTATTAAATGAAGAAGGTGCGCCAAACTTATTTGCAATAAATTTTGAACGTTGTGCATCGTGACTATAAACTGAAACAAGTTTTCCCCTCTGTATCATCTGCAAAGCCGGCAAAAAACTATTTTCTACAAAATTTCCACAGCCGGCAATTCCCCATTTTACTTTCCGTGTTAAAGGATTTTTAATCGATAATACTTTAGGTGCACTTAGTATCATTTTACAATCCTAATTTTTTCATTAATAAATTTATAGGTTTGGAGGTCTGCATAATATAAAAATGAATTGCCGGAACTTTCTTATCGATCAAATCCAGAACTTGCTTGTATGTCCATTCAACGCCGATCTCTAATGTATGTTCAGGCTTTGCTTTATCGAGTTCTTCGACTAATTCCGTGGGAATATCGATATAAAAATTTTTAGGAATTGTATGCGCATGGACTTTGGAAGTAACAATTTTCAGACCCGGAATTATCGGCACATTAATTCCTTCCTTTTTACAATTTTCAAGATAATTGTAATAGACTTTATTATCAAAAAACATTTGTGTAACAATGTACGAAGCACCGGTATCAGTTTTTGATTTTGTGTATTTAATATCTGCCAGTAAATTCGGCGATTCAAAATGTTTTTCCGGGTAACCGCTTGTTCCTATACAAAAATCCATCGGGTATGCATCAAGAAGTCCTTCTTCTAAATACTTACCGTTATTTAAATCAGAAATTTGTTTTATAAGATCGATTCCGTATTCATTAATACTTCTTCCATACTTCAACGGTTTTTGAAATCCGCTTTCATCACCTCTAATTGCAAGTACATTATCTATTCCTAGATAGTGAAGTTCAATCAAAAAGTCTTCCGTTTCTTCTTTTGTAAAACCCTGGCACAATACGTGGGGGACTGCATCGATATTATATTTATTTTGGATAAGGGCACAGATTCCAAGAGTACCGGGACGTTTACGTTTTACTTTCATATTCATGCCGCCTCCTTTTGTTTCTTCATAAAAGATTTCGGCAGCATGGCTGGTTATATCTATGAATGGAGGTTTATATTTTATAATATCATCAAGCACAGTTAATAATTGCTTAATATCTCCACCTCTTTTGGGAGGAATAATCTCGAAGCTGAGTAATGTCTCGCTTGCTTTATATAAATGTTCAGTTACTTTCATATGCCTTCAAATTGACTGGTGCTAAATTTAACATTTTGAAAAACAAACTTCTTTAATTATTTCGCCCGGGAACAAGTTTCATTAAGTGTTTAGATTTTTCTATAAAATCTTTTTTCACTAAAGGAATCTCAACATATCTACCATTCAGCCAGTCATCAATCATATCCTTATAATGTTCATTCATAAAATGACCCGATTGACCGGTAGGTAAAATTACATCCATTTTTCCCGGTTGACTAAAATCATAAATGTATCGCATAGATGGTCCAAGGGTATTTGAAAACTTTTTCCCGTTATAAGAATTTGTATCGAACAATTCCGGGAATGAATATTCAGTGTTGAATATTGTTGTTCCATCGCCTCCTAATCCGAAAGGACCAACATCAATAATTTTATCTAATAAGCCGGATTGACCCGAAAAGAAATGCTTAAATGTTACCTTATGGGCATTGCCCCATTGCCAATCTGCAGCATTCTTACCGAATTTTTTTTCGATATCTGTTAGCGCATCGGATAAACTTTTGCGCACAATCTCATCACGTGTTTCTGATTGTATAGTTCTTGTATCATCGAACAAATTGGGGGAAGTTCCTTGAAGTAACTCTATAATTTTACGGTATGGAACATTCGCAATGTATACATACTCTCTTAATAAGCTGCAGCCCAATTCATCTTCAAATGTATTTTTGATAAGATGGTGCAAGAAAAAAACATAAATCGTTGGTACCTGACTTTTATCATTAAGCTCAAAATTCCAATTTTCGAAAAGCTGTAAAGTTGTATTTAGATTTTTATCATTAATCCTTACTCCCTTAAATGCGTTGATGATAAAAGGGGTAATAGTGCGTGCGTAAGGAGAAATAAAATCCATTTGATATTTCTTGAAGTCTTTTATCGAATGTTTTGATTTGGAATTCAACAGTTCAACAATTCTTTCTATTCGTGATGAAGGTTCCCACACATTTGAAATATGGTATTTAAAATCATCAACCGTCTTGTTATTTGCTGTTGCAATAAAATTTTGCTGCGGATTGAAATATTTAGGCATCTCCTCATAAGGAACAAAACCTTTCCAATCATTTACATCTGTCGATCCATCATAAACCAAAGTTGGGCTTGCTGTGTTTCTAATCGGTAATTTAGCTGCGCAGATATAACCAATATTCCCTTTATCGTCTGCATAAATAAAATTTTGACCCGGAACAGTAAAATGTCTTAAAGCTTCCTTGAAGTCATCCCAATTTTTTGAATAATTGATAGCTAAGCCGGCATAAATTTCATCGCTGAATTCAAGTCCGGTCCAGCGCATACTTAATGTTGGTTTAACCTTTCCATCTTTAGGGAAAAGTAAATTATATAAATGAACATCGGATACAATTGGACCGCGGTGTGTCTTCCTGATTTCAAACGTATAATCTGCTGAATCTTTAACCGAAAATTTATCTTTGACGATTTGTATTGGCAGCAATTTATTATTTAGAAAATAATTCTTGCCGGTTGAATCGATCTGCTCAATATAAAAATCCGCATCATCAGCCATCACATTAGTCATTGCCCAGGCAATATGTTCATTCTTACCGATCACTACTGCCGGTAAGCCCGGGACAGTAAAACCTTCAACATTCCAATCCTTACTTCGTACAATAACAAAGTACCATTTACCCGGGGCTGTAAAAGCAAGGTGAGGATCGTTAGCAATAATTGGTTTTCCTGATTTGGATTTTTTTCCACTCACCACCCAATTGTTAGAACCGATATGAGTGCCTCCAGTCCCTACAAATTTTCTGAAATAGCGATCGACATCTATAAGATCAGTTGAAATATTGGCGGTGTTATTTAAACCGGTTGGAATTATTCTCGGCGCATTTTCAGGAAAATCCGGCAGCAGCTCTTTAGCTTTTTCTGTTCCAACTTTTTGTACAATGTTTGCAAATGATATATCTGTCCACCAGCTTATATTTAATTCCCATGCCATTAGCTTTGCAATTACAAGACTATGTTCAGGTTTCCACTTATAAGGATCATAACCGAGTACATCAAATTCTATTTGATAATTTCCTTTGTTCGATTCGATAAAAGCATTTACACCTTTTGTGTATGCTTCAAGTATTCTTTTGGTTAACGGGTTTAACTTTTGATAATTTTCCTTTACGTTGTTATACACTCCTACGGTTCTAAACAGTTTATCAATCGGAATAGTTTTGCTGCCAAATATTTCACTTAGTCTCCCTTCACCGGCTCGTCGTGCAATATCCATCTGGAATAAGCGCTCTTGAGCATGAATATATCCGAGTGCAAAAGCTGCGTCATCATCGGTCCGGGCTATAATCATCGGGATAGCGAACGAATCGCGGTAAACTTCTACTGTGCCGTTCAAACCAATTATTTTTACTTCGGCATCATAATCAGGGAGTGACCTATTTAGCATAATGTACGATAGCACTGCAATAAAAATGATAATTATAACCACTGAGCCGGTTATACCCAACAATACTTTCTTCCACGTTTGCATTATACACTCGCTATATTATATTACTAAAATTATGAAATAATATTTGCCGAATAAAAAAATATTTGATAAATAAGCCATAGAATTTAAAGTCTTTACCCGGAGCTGATATGAATGAACCACTTGCTATAGCAATTCTTATACTTTCATTGTCGATTATAATTGTCCTATTAGCACTCTACAAAAAAATATCAAGTTCAAAAACGATTAATATCAAGGAAGAGTTTGAAAGGATTGACCGTTCGTTCCGTGATGAGTTGGGCAGAAACCGTGATGAGTTTTCACGGAATTCAAAATCACAAAGAGAAGAATTAAATGTTTCTGTATTGAAACTTGGTGAACAACTCTCGTCCACAATCGGTGAGATTTCTAAAAGGCAAAAAGACCAGCTTGATATCTTCACAAAACAAATTAACTCCCTTACGCAATCCAACGAAACCAAATTGGATAAACTCCAAGAGAAAGTTGAAACCCAGTTAAAAGAGATTCAGGATAAGAATGATAAGAAACTTGAAGAGATGCGCCAGACGGTAGATGAAAAACTACACAGCACATTGGAAAAAAGATTGGGTGAATCATTCAAGCTTGTCAGCGAGCGGCTTGAAGCTGTACGCGAAGGTTTGGGTGAAATGAAAAATCTTGCTGTTGGTGTTGGTGATCTTAAAAAAGTTTTAACTAATGTTAAGGTACGCGGCACCTGGGGAGAAGTTCAGCTTGAAAATTTAATTGAACAAATTTTAACACCCGATCAATATGCAAAAAACATTAGTACAAAAAAGGGATCAAGTGATAGAGTAGAATTTGCAGTTAAAATGCCGGGTAGAAGTGAAAATAAAGACGGACTATGCTGGCTGCCTATCGATGCAAAATTCCCGATGGAAGATTACCAGCGATTGTTAGCTGCCCAGGATTCTGCTGATCCTACTCTTATTGATGAAGCCTCTAAAGCATTGGAGAACAGAATCAAAGGTGAGGCAAAATCAATAAATGAAAAATATATTGATCCGCCGAACACAACAGATGTAGCACTTCTCTTTTTACCGGTTGAAGGATTATTTGCCGAAGTTTTGCGTCGTCCCGGACTTTTCGAAAAATTACAAAGTGAAAACAAAGTGATTCTAACCGGTCCTACTACACTTACTGCAATATTAAATAGTTTACAAATGGGTTTCCGTACCTTGGCAATAGAGAAAAGATCGAGTGAAGTATGGAGTTTACTTAGTGCTGTTAAAACAGAGTTTGCAAAATTCGGTGATGTTCTCGATAAAACACAAGAAAAGCTGCGCCAGGCAAGCGATACTATCGATTCGGCTAAAACAAGAACACGTGCTATAGAACGTAAGCTTAAAGATGTTCAAGAATTGCCGGCAAACGATGAAACAAAGTTAGTAGAATAGTTCGCCTTGTATAGAATTATTTTGAATAATGACCTTGTTTCAGAATAAATACCGGATTGAAAAATGCAGAGACGCCCGATCGGGCGTCTTTACGTGAATCTATGATTTATCATGATTTTTCATAATCGATCATATTTTATCTGTGTTCCATTGCTTTTTGACTATATCAAATGAATAACTATTACTCATCCAAACTTTCTGCTGAACGATTAAAAAAAGTTTATGAAATCGCTACACCTCGTATCAAACAATATTTAGAGGCTGAATTAAATTACGTCCTAGATAAAATAAACCCCACCGATGCGGTTTTAGATCTTGGATGCGGTTATGGAAGAATATTTCCCCCACTCGCAAAAAAAGCTAAAACTGTAATTGGTATCGATTACTCATACTCCAATTTGATTCTCGGTAAAGAAATGTTTGGCAGTTTATCAAATTGCCTTTTTTCCCGGATGAATGCCGTTCAGCTTGGTTTTCTTGATAATATTTTTGATATAGTCGTTTGCATTCAAAATGGCATCTCGGCATTTCATGTTAACCGGCTTGATTTGATCAGTGAAAGTATCCGTGTAGTTAAACCTAACGGCATAGTTCTTTTCTCCAGCTATTCTGAAAAATTCTGGGATCATCGTTTGGAATGGTTTCAATTACAATCCAATCACGGCTTGTTGGGTAAAATAGATAATGAAAAAACCGGCAATGGAAAGATCGTTTGTAAGGATGGCTTTACAGCTTCAACTGTTGGTAAAGAAGAATTTAAAAAGCTGACCGAAGAAATAAAAAATATAAACGTGGAAATTGAAGAAGTGGATGAATCTTCGATCTTTTGTACTATAATTCCGCAGAAAAACAGTTAAGCTACTTGTTAAAATAGAATTCGCCGATGATTATCAGCTATTCACCGAAAAGTTATACTATATATTAAAACCAACTGCTAATTTTACCGTCGAATGTTATAGAAATTAAATTTTTGGAGTTTATCATGGCATGGCATCAAGTGAAGACCCGTGTGATTATTGGAATATTGCTTATCATATTAGGAACTATGTTCGTCCTCAGAAATTTAGATATATATTTTATTCCCGATGACTTAATCTCGTGGCAATATTTTTTCATATTGTTCGGTGTACTTTTATTCTTCCTGGCAAACAACAAAACCGCCGGAGCTATCTTTATCGCGCTCGGTCTTTTCAATTTAGTACCGGAATTGTGGCCGCTCGTATTTGTTTTTATCGGTTTGTATATCATACTTCGAAGAAGAGATCATTATTCAAGAAGAGAGCATTTCACACATCGTTTTACCGATGAACAGAAAGACAAAACACAAGATTACTGCGACGATGTATCCATATTCGGCGGCGGTTCTAAAGTGTTTTATTCGGATAATTTCCGCGGAGGCAATATCGTCTCAATATTTGGAGGGTCCGAAATAAACCTTACACAATGTAAATTAGTCGATGGAGAAAATATTCTTGATATTACGGCAATTTTCGGAGGCAGCACTATTCTTGTTCCTACCGATTGGAAAGTTGAAGTTGATGTTCTCCCAATCTTCGGCGGATTCAGCGACAAGCGCAGAAAAGATCCTAATGCTGCAAATACGCCAGGAAAAGTTTTAATCGTAAAAGGTTTGGTCATTTTTGGCGGCGGAGAAATTAAAAATTAAGTTCGGAGAAATTTATGAAACCACCTGATTCAAAAAATTGGTTCGGAATTATTTTGATTGCACTTGGCGTACTGCTTGCAATCGATAATTTTGATTTCTTCTATTTCGATTTGAAAGATTTAATTTTTTCATGGCATACAATTCTATTAATTGTCGGAGTAATCATTCTTTCAAATTCTAAAAACAGTACGCTGGGAATAATCTTCGTGCTTGTGGGTTTGTTCGGAACACTTAGACATTTATTTCCATTTATCTATGATATCGCATTCAGCGATCTCTGGCCAATATTGCTAATATTAATCGGCTTATTCATACTACTTAAGAAAAAGGGACCGGCACAGAACTATCAGCACTTGAATGAGCTGCATTCTATTCAAAAAGAAGCTAATACTACATCTGCCGATGTTATTGATGAAACAATAATTGTTACAAGCACAAAAAGAATTTTTGTATCAGAAAATTTTCAAGGCGGTAAAATCACAACTATTGTCGGTTCTTCCCAATTTGATCTAACGAAATCTAAGTTAGCACCCGGCGAACATGTATTAGACATAACTTGCATTTTCGGCGGATGTACATTAACCGTACCCAAAGAGTGGAAGGTAATAGTTAATATCAGTGCTGTCTTCGGAGGTTTTGACGATAAGCGATACATTAATACAGAAGCAGTACAGTCAGATCAAGGTGTATTAATTATTAAAGGTGCTGTCGTTTTTGGCGGCGGCGAAATATTGAGCTACTAAAGAGTATTAGAAATGGTTAATCCTTTTATCAAGAATAAAAAAATCTTAGCTGCTTATTTTATAGTATGGTTTTTCATCTTTCTTGTTCAAGTCTATGTACTCAATTTCTTTCTCAACTTGTCCCTCTTCTTTGCATTCCTTGATGGTGCTTTCTTTAATCTGATTTATATGTTTCTTGGTATCAGTCTCTGGTACATGGTTAGCTTCAATTCGATTGAAAATTACAACGTTGTAAAGATTGTACTAAATCATATTGCAGCAGCACTAATAACTTCGGGATTGTGGATACTGTTTGGCTATTATATAATGAGTAGTGTAATCACCGGGAAAAATCCTTATCCTGATTTTTTAACCAACTCCTTAGTCTGGAGATTCTTAATCGGCATACTATATTATATTGTTATCGTTGCCATAGATTACGTTATAATCTATTATACTAATTTCCAGGAAAAGCAAATTAAAGAAGTTGAGCTTAAATCACTTGTTAAAGAAGCTGAACTAAAAAGTTTGAAATACCAGATAAACCCCCACTTTATTTTTAACAGTTTAAATTCGATAAGTTCGCTTACATTAAGCAATCCATCTAAAGCACAAGAGATGACGATTAAGCTTTCTTCTTTTTTAAGAGGGACTCTTTCCAAAAATGAAAAACAGAAAAGTAAACTGGTTGATGAAATTAATAATGCAAAATTATATTTAGATATTGAGAAGGTAAGGTTTGCAGACAAATTTGAGTTTATAGAAGAGTTTGGTGAAGAGTGTAAAGAATTGGAAATACCAAGTATGATCCTTCAACCGTTATTAGAAAACGCCATCAAGCATGGTGTCTATGAAAGCTTAGATAAAGTTATAATCCATTTTAAGTGCAGTCCTGAAAAAGATTACTTAAAATTAACTATTGAAAATAATTTTGACCCGGAATCGATTCCGCGCAAAGGGGAAGGAATTGGCATTAAAAATATTAAGAACCGTTTGAAGTTGATTTACAACCAAGATAACTTGCTTACAGTCGAAAAAAACAATAACACATTTAGAGTTAACATATTTATACCGAGATAAAAATGGAAAAGAAAATAAAAACAATAATTATTGATGACGAAAAATTAGCACGCGATATAGTTAGAAATTACTTACGCAAATACGACCGGGTAGAATTATTAGCCGAATGTTCAAATGGATTTGAAGCGTTAAAACAAATCAGCGAACTAAAACCTGATCTTATTTTCCTCGATATTCAAATGCCTAAAGTTACCGGGTTTGAATTACTGGAAATATTAGATGAACCGCCGGTAATTATCTTCACTACCGCTTTCGATCAATATGCTTTGAAAGCATTTGAAGTTAATGCAACAGATTATTTGTTAAAACCATTTTCGGAAGAACGTTTTGAAGAAGCGATGCTGAAAGCGTTCAAGCTGATTTCAAACAAAGATGATGCAGATAAAAAAATTGAGAACCTTGTAAAACATATCGAAAAGAAAGATGAATTTATTGATCGGATTGTTGTTAAGACCGGGCAAAAAATTTCTATCGTTCCAACGGAAGATATTCGTTACATAGAAGCACAAGACGATTACACTATGCTCTATACCGAAAAAGGGAATCTGTTAAAACAAAAAACCATGAAATACTTTGAAGAGAATCTTGACCCGAACCAATTCATCAGGATACACCGTTCTTACTTTGTAAAAACTAATTTAATCAAACACATAGAACTTTTCGAAAAAGAATCCTATCGTGTAATTTTAAATGACGGTACGAAACTGCCGGTTAGTAAAACCGGTTACCAAAAATTAAAGGAAATAATGAATTAGTTATAAAATTTATTTTTCCATCTATGGAGGATTTATTATGATGCTCGGTTTAATCTTGATATTTACAATTTTAATTGGCGTTTGGTTTTATACTTCCGCAAGAGCAGTTGGAAAGAACAAAATATTTTGGTTTCTGATCGGTTTATTTACGTGTTTTATTCTTGGCGGTTTATTTATGAAGTTCGGTGAACTATATATTTTACCTCAGCAGACAAATCTTGCTGATGTAATGGCGAACCGTAATTCTAAAATCTATCTTGAAATAGCAATAATGATATTAATCTCCGGCTATGCATATATTATTAGAAGTCTCTTTCTAAGCAAAAAGAGAATAAAAAAATTGCAGCAGCCAGTTGTGTGAAATAAAATATTTAATATAGAAAATTGTTGTCCAAAGGACTCCTTCGGAGAAACAGTTCATCAGTAGTGAGTTTTACTACTTAGATGTTATCTCAAAAGTAATAGTTCAATTAAAAAACTTGCTTGCTGCAAGCAAGTCTACGAAAATCCCCACTTCGAAAAGCGAAGCGAGACGAGTGTTTAATCAGATTTCATTAGCGTGCTATTCTTTTCACAAAGTGATGGCTACGCCAAAAAAATTTTACTTCTGAAATAGCCTATTAATGAAGATAAGAAAACAAATACTAACCGTTTTACTAGTCCGCCTACATTGGTGGAACGATTTAAAAACTAATTCACACAACGGGTAGCAATAATATTTAACAATGGTATTCTAATATAAATTGAAGTTTGACTTCCCTCTCTTTATATTTGTTAAGAAAACACGGGAACCTTTATGAACTTCGATAAAGACCTCCAATCGATTCAAGAAGCAAGATCTTTAGCGGCGGCGGCAAAAGAAGCTCAACTAGAATTTAAACATTATAACCAGGATCAAGTAGATAAAATTATAAAAGCCATGGCTGATGCCGGTTACCGCGAAGCAGAACGTCTTGCACAGCTTGCACATGAAGAGACCGGGTTTGGAAAAGTTCAGGATAAAATTGTTAAGAACCAGTTCGGTACAAGAGATGTTTGGGAATCAATTAAAGATCTTAAAACCGTCGGTGTTATCGATGTTCAAAAAAATGGTAAGATACTTAAAATTGCTGAACCAATGGGAGTTGTAGCGGCACTCGTTCCTTCAACAAATCCAACATCAACTGCCATGTTTAAGGCAATCATTTCGGTTAAATGTAGAAACGGAATTGTTGCAAGTCCACATCCAAAAGCGATCAAGTGTACTTCGGAAGCCCTACGCGTCCTTGCCGATGCTGCGGAAAAAGCCGGCGCACCAAGAGGATTAATTCAGTGCTTATCTATTCCTACTCTGGAAGGTACTGAAGCTTTAATGCACGATAAAAATATTGCAGTAATTTTAGCAACCGGCGGAATGCCAATGGTTCGTGCTGCTTATAGTGCCGGTAAACCGGCGTATGGTGTCGGTTCAGGTAATGTTCCGGCGTTTATTGAACGCACTGCCAATTACCAAAAAGCTGTTGCAGATATTGTTTACGGTACAACATTCGATAACGGTGTTCTTTGTTCTTCGGAACAAGCTATGATTGTTGATAGACCATTACGTGAAAAAGTAATTGAAGAAGCAAAACGGTTAGGTTGTTATTTTGTAAATGCAGAAGAAAAAAAGAAATTAGAAAACACAGTAGCTAAAGGTGCAAAGTTAAATGCGGATATAGTTGGTAAACCGGCACCGTGGATTGCCAATTATGCCGGTTTCCAGGTTCATCCAAATACAACTGTACTTATGGCTGAATGCTCAAAAGTTGGCAGAGAAGAACCTCTTTCGATCGAAAAACTTTCACCGATGCTTGCATTCTATACTGTTGATGGCTGGCTTGAAGGATGCCACAGATGTATAGAACTTCTTGAGTTTGGCGGAATTGGCCACACGCTCGCTATTCATTCAAACGATAAAGAAGTGATAATGAAATTCGCACTTGAAAAACCGGCATTTAGAATTGTAGTTAACACACCATCATCCGTTGGTGCGGTTGGTTACACAACCGGACTAATGCCTTCCATGACATTGGGACCTGGAACATGGGGCGGTTCAATTGTATCCGAAAACGTAACTGCAATGCATTTAATGAATGTTAAAACTTTAGCATTCGAAACAAAAGCCGTTAATCCCGGTACATGTGTTACATCTTTTGATCTGCCGACCTCTTTCAGTGTTAAAAAATCCCAACCGGTAGGTAACTTCACAAAAGAAATTGAAGAGCGGTTACGTGCACGTGCCGGAAACCCGAGCATAAATACGCTAGGAAACGTAAGCAGAAAAATTTCTTCCGAAAAAGGTTCTCAAACGTACGGAACCGGAATATCCGAAGAAGAGATCCAAAAAATCATTAAAGAATTCAATCGTTAAACAGATTTTTATCTTGAATTATTTTCTTAAGAAATTTGTTTCTATATGTGATATTTATCATCAAATTAAACCAAATCAAATAATAGTTTTGTTTCAAATTTTAATACGATATGAATAAAAATAATCCAAAAGGATTCAACGGCTGGTCAATCGAAAAGGGTGATTACAAGAGAGACGATACTTCAACATGGAGTTATCAAAGAAAATTAATGCTCAGAAGAAGAATCAAATACGCTCTGCTGACAATTGTTTATGTTGTTTCGGTAGTTGTGGTTTCTTATTTAATCTTTTCGTGATCAAGAATAACGGTCGAGTTTAAATTTTTCACCAAGGTATAATTTACGGACATCGGCATCTTCAGCCAGAAAGTTCGCTGTTCCCTCTTTGAATATCTGACCGTTGATCAATATGTAAGCCCTATCAACAATGCTCAAAGTCTCATGTACATTGTGATCGGTTATTAGTATACCAATCCCCTTGTGTTTAAGATTAGCAACAATATTCATTATATCTTCTACTGCAATAGGGTCTACACCGGCAAACGGTTCATCCAAAAGAATAAATTTAGGATTTGTAGCAAGGGCACGTGCTATTTCGGTTCTTCTTCTTTCACCTCCGCTTAATTGGTATCCCATGCTTTTCCGTACATTGGTAATTCCAAGTTCTTCCAATAATTTCTCAAGTTTCTCTTTTCTTTCATCGGGGGTCAGTTCAATCATTTGGAGTATAGCCATTATATTATCTTCTACACTTAATTTTCTAAAGACAGAAGCTTCTTGCGGTAAATATCCAATTCCCATTTTAGCTCTTTTGTACATTGGTTCATGTGTTATTTCTTTACTATCAACAAAAACTTTCCCTTCATAAGGTTTAATCATTCCGACAATCATATAAAAAGTGGTTGTTTTTCCGGCACCGTTTGGGCCGAGCAAACCAACAACCTCACCTTGTTTTACCGATACAGAAACATTATTAACAACTGCGCGTTTCTTATAAATTTTCTTTAAGTGCTCGCTTCGTAACAGTAATTCATTCCCGGCCATTTTCAAACTCTGTTTTTAGTGTACTGATAAGATATAATTTTTGTGCGGCAATTTTTTCCTTTGTAGGTCTATCATCAAAAATTCTGAAAGTAGGAATTGTAAACTCTTTCTCTTTACCTTCAATCATATTTTCAGGATGATATTCGCTTTGCGGATTATCAAATAATTTTACTTCGGAAACTTTTTTATTATCGAAAAATATCTTCGCTTTCTCCGAACTCGATTTTAACAATCCATTAGGCTCGTCATCTTCGTACATGTAATAAATGCTTAGTGCATTTCCCTCTACTTCGGTTCTTATTAAACCATCCTCATCAAAAAATAATTCAATCACCTTACCGGAGATCTGGTCATATTTCATTTCGTAATTTTCTTGTTTTGAAATAATCGAGGCATCCGAAATTATCTTCATATAATCTAATCTATTATTTTTTAAGCGTATAAATACAGAGTCACCTATTAATTGTGCATTTTCGTTCCAAAGCACCGGTGCGTTTGAATCTGTCTCTCGCTTGTAAGTATAAATCTCGTCTTTCAACTGGTAAAACTCCGCGTATCCTGAAACTGACGCAAACTCACCACGGACAATTTTAACCGAATCTATGGCGATCAATCTTTTTGTGCTGTCGCCGTAAGCTTCCATTATCCTTGATCGAACAAACAGAGTATCAAGATTTCCCGAATCTGTAGTATCAATTTTTATTAGAAGCGGTTCGCCAAAAATTCTGGAGTAATTAGTGTCTCCGTAATCTTCAAAATTGTTACCAAATATTGCAAGTTTATTTGAGCTGTCATAAATACGTACGTGATTAAATGCGAATGTGTTTTTGTTATTCCTATTGTGTTCCAAACTATCGGCATATACAACAGTTGCGGAATCAACAATCTTTACGTTGCCAACAGCTACAGCCCTATCCTCATCGTTAAAGTAAGTTAACTTATCGGTAGTAAGTGTTGAAACATTATCGATCAAAACTACATCATCGGTAAAGAGTGCTTTTTTCTCATCAAAATAATACCCTCCTTTTTTCGACTTTAAGTTTACATGTCCATCGAACAAAGTAACCCCGACTTCAGACGAAGCAATCTTTGTATCACCAAAATAATAACCGAGATCAGTGTTAATAATAATGCTGTCCTGAATAACTACAACTTTACCAATTAATTCCGCTTCGTTACGGGCAATGTATTGTATAGCTTTATTGCATGTAATTCTTATATCGCCTTGGGTCATCACAACATTACCGTGAACTTCTCTTATACTCTCGCCATCAATAGTTCTCCCAACTAAACTATCGCCTACAACTATTAACGGGTTTTCTTGTGCAGTAAGGATGAATGGAAAAATTAAAAAGAACAATATTGAAAAGTTTCTAAAATTCATTTGTTATTATTTTTAGAGAGAGTTGCAGAATAGGTTACTTTAAAAATTACATAGTTATGCAGACCCTGATCAGATTCTAAGCCGTATCCTTCTATCACCTCTTTTGAAGATTTGATGGACACAAATTTATCTGTAATAATTTTTTGATCTTTATTCCGCCACATTAATTCGTTAGTTCTAAGAACGGTTCCGCTGTCGTTAACCGCTACAACACTATCAATTGCGTACATATCCCTCGTAATATCATCTACCTTCCCTTTGAGAGATGTAAGCCGCGATGCAACCTTCTCTTGTTTATCATAGAAATCGATTTTCACCCCATCGAGAAATGTTAGTTTTTGCATTTCGAATTTTTTTAAATGATCGGTAAAGAGAACAGCTTTCAAATTTCCTTCGTCAGTAAAAATAATTTTCGAATTCCAGCTTTCATGCGCTGGAATTTCTTCATTAGCGATATTTTGGACCAATTCAGGCTGAACTTTTTCCTCTGTGCATGAAAGAAACAATAAGAACACCGCTGCTAATAATTTCCTCATCTCGATTGCAATCCTAATTTTACAAGGTCGTGCAAATGAACTATCCCTTCCGGTTTGTTCTGTTTATCTACAACTATCAATGATGTAATATTATAGTTTTCCATTTGCTGCAAAGCAAAAGATGCCAATAAATCTTTCGTAATGGTTTTTGGTTTTTTGGTCATAACATCAAATGCAGTAAGACTTTTTATGTCCAAGGTTTTTTCAAGTAATCTCCGCAGATCACCATCCGTTATAATTCCGGATAAGATTCCATCATTATTAACCACGCAAGTTGTACCAAGCCGTTTCGATGTAATTTCTAAAATAGAATCTTTTAGCGATGCACTTTCTTTTACAATCGGAACATCTTTCCCTGATATCATAATCTCATCAATTTTAAGTGAAAGTCTTTTACCAAGACTTCCGCCTGGATGCAGCAAAGCAAAATCTTCAGCGGTGAATCCTCTCATTTCTAAAAGTGTTATTGCCAAAGCATCGCCCATAACAAGTGCTGCCGTTGTTGACGAAGTTGGTGCGAGATCATAAGGACATGCTTCTTCTTTAACACTAATATTTAGAACAATGTCGCATTCCTTCCCAATTTTTGAATTCGTTTCACCAAGCATACCAATAAGAGTAACATTAATCCTCTTGAACATTGGGATAAGCTGCAACAGTTCTTCCGTGTTTCCACTTTTTGAAATTATTATAACAATATCATCTTTACGAACCATGCCAAGATCGCCGTGCAGCGCATCGGTTGGGTGCATATAGATCGAGGCTGTTCCGGTAGAATTAAGCGTTGCAACAATTTTCCGTGCAACAATTCCCGATTTACCCATCCCGGTAAAGACAACTCTACCCGATGTATTTAATATTACATTTACTGCTTTTATAAACTCGCCATCAATACTATTAACAAGATTAAGTGCTGCCTCCCCTTCAATTTGAATGACTTGTTTCCCTTTTGCAATTATTTGGTCACCCGACACATTAACCTCTTCTTATATGGAAATTTGAATGATACAATCTTTATAATAACAATTAATTTGTAAACCATTGTCCGAAGGACTCCTACGGAGAAACGGTTTTTTTTATTCATTAACTCAATGCTTAAGAGTCAGTGTGAAAATTAAATCTGTAGGGCGATTCGCTGAATCGCCTATGCAAATATTCATTGAATTCACAATTGTATTTGCCCAAAATGGTCGAAACAGCGTTTCGACCTACAATT
>DYJK01000057.1:0-4100 GCA_020723165.1 Melioribacter roseus
ATGGATAAAATATCCGCTGTTAATATTAGGAATAGGATTCTTATTATTTAATATTAATTTCTTCAGGGATCCCGATAGAACTCCCCCTTCCATCAAAGATGTGATTGTTTCACCGGCAGATGGAGAAATAGTAATAATAAAAGAGCAATATGAAAAAAGATTTTTGGAAAGCGATGCAATTCAAGTTTCCATTTTCATGTCCCCTTTGAATGTCCATGTGAATAGAATTCCAATAGATGGAACGGTCGATTTTTTAAATTATGTAAAGGGTGAGTACTTAGTAGCTTTCCATGAAAAAGCTGATCTCAGAAACGAACGATCCGAAATCGGTATTAAAAATAAGTTTGGAAAAATGTTATTTACACAAGTAGCCGGTTTCGTAGCGCGGAGAGTTGTTTACGATTTGAAAATCGGTGATAATGTAAAAATTGGTGATCGTTTCGGGATGATTAAATTCGGAAGTCGCTCTGATGTTATCGTTCCAAAAGGTTGGAAGCTTAAAGTAAAACTAGGCGATAAAGTTACTGCCGGCGAGACAATATTATTTGAGCATAGTAATGAATAAATCATTCTTCCCCAAAACCTTTATTGCAAATACTGTTACTTCGATGAATATCTTTTGCGGATTTTTATCGATGCTCTATACTGCGCAAGCAGATTTTAAGATGGCGGCAATCTTTATAATTGTAGCAGCAATTTTTGATACAATGGACGGAATAGTTGCACGGCTATTGGATACAACAAGTAAATTCGGTGTTGAACTCGATTCCCTATCGGATGTTGTTAGTTTTGGTGCTGCCCCTTCATTTTTAGTCTTTAAAGCGTATGCTTACCAATTTGAAGCATGGGGTGTAATTGCAAGTTCCTTAATCTTAATTTTCGGTGCTTTGCGTTTGGCTCGCTTTAATGTTATGCTCGATGATATAAAGAACAAAGGTGATTTCACGGGATTACCCATTCCACTCCAGGCAATCACAATTTCTACGCTGGTTATAACATACTATGATAACGGCAAGATAGCTGAACCATATGATATACTCTTTCTTCCTTTAATAATTTTGCTATCTTTTTTGATGGTAAGCAAAATTCGCTATAATGCACTACCTAAACTGAAAAATAGGAAACTGAAAGAGAAAATTTTTCTTTTTGTAATACTGATCATTGCTCTGCTGCTTGCAATAATAACGAATGGGGAAATTTTATTCTACATCTTTATATCAATAGTTTTGTTTGGTATTTTGAGACAGATATTTTATTTAATAATCGGTAAAAAAAATTCAGAAGAAAATATTTTGGAGAATTAAATTGTTTAAAGCCACAGTAATAGTAAAAAGACGTCCAACAATTTTGGACCCCCAGGGGAAAGCAGTTGAACAAGGTGCTAAACTTCTTGGATTTAATAACGTTAGAAATACAAGGATCGGCAAATACATCGAATTTTTTGTTGATATAACTGATAAAAACATGGCGGAGAAAGAAGTCCGTGAATATTCCGAGAAGCTATTATCCAATCCAATCATGGAAGATTTCGAATTTATACTGTCTGAATGGGCTCCTTCGGAGGAAGTAGTAAAATGAAACCAAAATTCGGAGTTGTAGTATTCCCCGGTTCAAATTGCGATTATGATGCTTACTATGCGATGAAAAAGATTCTTGGTTATGATGCAGAATTTTTATGGCATAAAGAGAAAGATATTAAGAAGTGTGATATAATAATTCTTCCCGGTGGTTTTTCGTACGGTGATTATTTAAGAACCGGCGCCATAGCCCGGTTTTCACCTATCATGGATTCCGTATTTTCTTTCGCAGAAAACGGAGGTGTAGTTATGGGCATTTGTAACGGTTTCCAGATTTTACTTGAGATTGGTCTTTTACCCGGTATTATGATGCAGAATGTATCGCTTAAATTTGTATGTAAAGATATTTACCTTAAGATTGAAAACACCAATTCAATTTTTACAAAAAATATCGGGAATAAAATAATCAAGGTCCCGGTCAAGCATGGCGAAGGAAATTATTTTGCCGATGATCAAACCTTAACAGAACTTGAAAGAAATAATCAAATATTGTTCAGGTATTCGTCCATAAACGGTGAAGCAACAGAAATTTATAATCCGAACGGATCAAGAAAAAATATTGCCGGCATCATTAACAAAAGACAAAATGTTATGGGATTGATGCCCCACCCTGAAAATGCTTGTGACCCGATACTGCGCAAAACCGATGGCGCACTGATTTTCAAATCGGTTGTAAAATCACTATTCTAATTTTTACCTTAATTATTAGCAGAGGTAACTATGTTTGGAAATATTGGTACAACGGAAATAATATTAATTGTTCTTGCAATCTTAATTCTCTTCGGTGCAAAGAAAATTCCCGAACTTGCACAAGGTATTGGTAAAGGGATGAGAGAATTTAAAAAAGCTATGAGAGAAGTTGAAGACGATATTAAGTTAACCGATAAACCCGATAACAAAAAAGAAGAGAATAAATAAACTTACCCAAATCATTCGGAGAAGGATTGCTTCCTTATAAAAACTATTCAGAAAAAATCGAACTTCTGAAATCGGGTAAGTTATCGTTACGTGAGAATGTAAAGTATTTCTTATCCCGGATCAATGAATACAAACATTTAAACGCATTTAATTTTGTCTTTGATGATTGTGTTGAGCAAGTAAATATAGTCGAACAAAGAATCAAATCCGGCAAACATGGTAAATTAGCCGGTATGGTTATCGCCATCAAAGATGTGCTAGCTTTGAAAAATAAACCTCTTACGTGTTCGTCAAATATTTTAAGAAATTTCAAATCACTCTACACTGCAACAGCGGTGCAAAGATTACTCGATGAAGATGCAATCATTATTGGCAAAACAAACTGCGATGAATTTGCCATGGGTTCTTCAAATGAGAATTCGGCATTTGGCAAAGTTTTAAATCCCATTGACAATGCACGTGTACCCGGCGGTTCAAGCGGAGGTTCGGCAGTTGCTGTAGCAGCCGGACTATGTGATGCTTCGTTAGGTACCGATACCGGCGGTTCAATCCGTCAACCAGCTGCTTTCTGCGGTATATTTGGACTTAAACCAACCTATGGAAGAGTCTCAAGATATGGACTTACAGCTTATGCTTCTTCGTTCGATTCGATCGGACCCTTTTCGAAAAACATTGAAGACATTGCGTTATTACTTGAGGTTATTTCAGGTAAGGATGATAAAGATTCTACAAGCTTTGAAATAGATATTCCAAATTTTTCGAAGGATATACAAACTGATAAAAAATTTAGAATCGGGATACCAAAAGAATATTTTGGCGAAGGATTAGATAAAGAAATCAGTAACGGGATAAATAATACTATCGCAAAATTAAAATCGTCCGGACATGAAATAATCGACATAACATTACCAAGGACAGAATATTCAATTGCAACGTACTATATTTTAGCAACGGCAGAGGCATCATCCAATCTTGCGCGCTTCGATGGTGCCCGTTACGGTTACCGCTCCGATGATTCATTTAACTTATCCGATATGTATATCAATTCTCGATCAGAAGGATTCGGTGAGGAAGTTAAAAGAAGAATAATGCTTGGAACGTATGTCCTCTCCGCCGGATATTACGATGCTTATTACAGAAAAGCCCAAAAGGTTAGAAGATTATTAAAAGAAGATTTTGATCAAGCTTTCAAATCAGTGGACGTAATTCTAACTCCTACAACACCTACTGCAGCATTTAAACTCGGTGAAAAATCATCCGATCCGCTTGAAATGTATTTAATGGATATTTATACAACATCGGCAAATTTAGCCGGCATTCCCGGGATTAATATTCCTATCGGAAAAAATTCTGAAGGGTTGCCAATTGGAATGCAACTTATGGCAAACCAGTTTGATGAATTGAGTTTACTGCAAATAGGCAAGTCGCTGAAATAATAATTTTTCCTAAGTATATTTCACTCACCTTTCATAACTTTGAACAGTAAATTAATTCTATAATGAAACAAATTATTTTTAGCCAACATGCTGAGTATAAAATTGAATTGTTGAAAACTCATGGTATTGATGTTGCTAAGTCTCAAATAGAAATTGTGATTAAATATCC
>DYJK01000057.1:4110-22988 GCA_020723165.1 Melioribacter roseus
CCAAAAAAATTGAATCTGGAAATAAAAATAGGTTAATTGCACAAAAAGAATTTGACTCTAATCATGTTTTACGTGTTGTATACGAAGAAATAGATAATCAAATCAAGATAATTACATTATATCCAGAGAGAAAAGACAGATATGAAAAAAATAAAATATAGTAAGGATGTCGACGCGTTGTTAATCGAAATATCCGATAAGCCAATAACACACGCTGAAGATGAAGGACAAATCATTATTCATTTTTCAAAGGAGAACGAGCCGGTCTTAATTGAAATATTAGATGCCAGCGAATTCATTATCAAGGCATTCCAAAGTGTAGTTCATCAAAAAGAGATAACAGACGCTGCATAATTTTTCCTAAGTAAATTTCCCTCACCTTTCTTAACTTTGACACATTAAATTTTGATAATTATCCCAAGGAATCCACATGAGTATTCTTCTTGACAAAAAAACAAGAGTAGCAGTACAAGGCATTACCGGCGGCGAAGGTTCATATCATACAAAACAGATGATTGAATACGGAACCAACGTTGTTGTCGGTATTACACCCGGAAAAGGAGGTCAAAAATTTGAAGATACTAATGTTCCCATCTTCAATACAGTAGCTGAAGCTGTTAAAACGGCAAATGTAAATGCTACGGCAATATTTGTCCCACCGGCTTTCGCTGCAGATGCAATTCTTGAAGCAGCTAATGCCGGAGTTAAATTAATAGTTTGTATTACAGAAGGAATACCGGCTCGCGATATGATTGTCGTTTATAATTCTATCAAAAGGAAAGGTGTTACCTTAATCGGGCCAAATTGCCCCGGTGTAATTTCTCCGGGTAAAGCAAAGATCGGAATTATGCCCGGCTTTATTCACAAACAAGGTAAAGTTGGCGTAGTATCAAGAAGCGGAACGTTAACTTATGAAGCTGTTAAACAATTAACAGATTTAGGTATAGGTCAATCCACTTGTGTTGGTATTGGAGGCGACCCGGTGATCGGTTCACGATTTATTGATGTAATAAAACTTTTCAATGATGATCCGGATACAAAAGGAATTGTTATGATTGGAGAGATTGGCGGCAGTGCTGAAGAAGAAGCAGCTGAGTTTATAAAAAAATATGTAAAGAAGCCCGTTGTTGGATTTATTGCCGGTAGAACAGCTCCTCCAGGTCGCAGAATGGGTCATGCCGGTGCAATAATTTCCGGCGGTAAAGGAACTGCTGCAGAAAAAATGACTGCGATGAAAAAAGCTGGAATCAACGTAGTTGAAAGTCCGGCAGAAATAGGCGTTACGATGGATAAAGCTTTGAATAAAGGAAAGAAGAAAGTTGTAAAGAAGAAAATAGTGAGTAAGAAAAAAATTGTTAAGAAAGTTGTAAAGAAAATTGCTGCAAATACTAAATCAAAGAAAAAAATAAAGAAGAAATAAATTTATATCGAATAAAATACCAGGAGATAAATTTGAGCAATAAAACACTCGCAATACTTAAGCCCGATTGTGTTCGTAAAAATTTAATCGGCAAAGTTATATCGCATATCCAGGATTCCGGCTTTAAAGTACGGGCAATGAAAATGGTGAAACTAACTCCCGATGCTGCAAAAGGTTTTTACGAAGTTCACAAAGAGAGACCGTTCTTTAATGATCTAATAACTTATATGACTTCGGGACCGTGTGTACCTATCGCACTTGAAAAAGAAAATGCAGTTGAAGATTTTCGGAAACTTATCGGTACTACTGATCCTAAAAAAGCTGACGAAGGAACTATTAGAAAACTATATGCTGAAAATATCCAGGAAAACATCGTTCATGGATCTGATTCAGATGAAAATGCTGCTAAAGAAATAAATCATTTTTTTTCAAGAAAAGAGATTTTAGAGATTAACGGCTGGTAATTTTTGATAAATCAATGAAATGAATTAACCACACAAACGAGAAGGAAATGAAATCAAAGATATTAACTTTATTTATTACGACTTTTATCACACTCTTTTTTATTAGCTGTAGTTCCGATGATAAAAAAGAATCTGAGGCATCTCAATCATATGATAACTTACCCTCTGTTGATATGAAGGGTGAAAAAGTTACACTCCGTTACAAATTTGAGAATGGCGATAAATTCAAGTACAGATTAACTACCATCACTGATGCCGACGAAATAATTCAAGCCGACTCAACAATTAAATCTAGATCAAATCAAAATGTCGCTTATGTTTTTGACATAGAAGTAATTGAGGTAGATGCTGATAAAGTAGCTGAAGTATCGATCAATATATCATCTGTTAAAGTTAATGTTGATGTTAACGGGCAGAAATATTTATATAACACGAGCAGTGAAAACAATATAGAAGAAAAACGCAAATTCATGGAATACGAAACAATTTACGACACACCATTCAGGGCTCGCGTTAATGATAAAGGTGAGGTTATCGAGGTATCACGTTTAGATAAAATGATCGATAAAATGAATTCAATGCAGCCGCAAAAACAAACTTTATCGGCGGATCAAAAAGCCCAGCTATCTAAAAACCTTAGTGAGGCAGCACTTAGACCGTTAACACAATTACTATTCCGTGAACTTCCCGATAATTCTTTAGCGAAAGATTCAAGCTGGATAAAAAGATACCCCGGGCAAATGAGCGTTTTCAAGTTAGATAATACTGCAAAGTTTACAGTGCTCGATTTTGTTGATCTGGATGGTGATAAAGGGGCAAAAATAAAAGCTGATTTAAATGTAACCTGGACCGGCAACAAGCAAGGTGAAGAAAATGGTGTTAAGTATTCATTCGATGAACCCAAAGCGAGCGGCGGAGGTATGATCGTTTTTAATGTTGATCAAGGTAATCTTGTTAAAGCAGAAACATCAACAAGGTTAGAAATGTCGGTTCAAATCCAGGCAAAAGATTCGATGCAGAAGATTCAACGTACTACCAGAAGAGAAATTTCCACGAATAAAAATATTGTAGAGTTGTTATAAATAAAAAAGTAGCACAGAAATTACTGTGCTACTTTTTCCCTACAACTATTTTGGACCCTTCAACAGATTTAACTTTTATACCGGAATCACGATCGATATAGTCTCCCTCAGTTACAACGTCTACCCTATTACTTTCAATCAATGCTGTTCCTGACGGGCGTAAATCTGTTAAAGCAATTCCTTCTTTGCCAATAAGATCAACTAAGGAGGGTTGGGCTGCATACCCTGATTTAGCAGCCACTTGTTCTTTTAAGATTAGTTTATTTAACATTTCCGTTCTAGGTAAATATTTTAATAAAAAGAAAATGATTACTGAAGACCCAACAAATACCGATGCCAATTGAACTATTGCGATAGAGATTATATCCCAATCGATCATTTTAAAATCAGAAAGTAAACCAAGAAATAATCCTAACACCATCAATGTTATACCTGAAATACCAAATATTCCAAATCCGGGGATAACAAATATTTCAACCAGAAGCAGTATTACACCGATTACAAATAAGAGTATTTCAATTATCGATGCTAATTCCAATATATAGCTTGTTCCAAAAAAAAGTGCAAGAGCTATCACACCGACTGTTCCGGCAACACCCCAACCCGGAGTTTTTATTTCGGTATAGAGACCTATTAAACCCAGCATTATCAATAAAGATGATACGATAGGATGATTTATAAATCTAACAACATCTTCTGCCCAGTTAGATTCTAAAGTAACAACATTTGCATTCTCTAATCCAAAATATTTTTGTACCTCTTCAATCGAATTTGCTATTGTATCGGTAATATTAACCTTAAGCGCTTCTTCTGAAGTCAAAGTAATTAGTTTAGTGCTGTCATCCTGAACATCGGCAACAACAATTCTTTCATCAACCATTCCTTGGGCAATATCTGTTCTTCTCCCATTTTTTTCGGCAGTAGCTCTCATTTCAGAACGCATATACGATTGATATTTCTCCGATTGTTTTTCACCGGCTTGATCTACAACTGTAGTTGCACCAATTGTAGCACCGGGTACCATGACAATCTTCTCGCAAGATAAAGCAATTAAAGCACCGGCTGATATAGCGCGCTTATCTATGAATGCAATAGTTTTAACTCTGCTGTCTAATATTGCATCTTTTATTTGAGTAGCCGCATCAACCCTTCCGCCAAAAGTATTGATCCTGAATATAATAGCTGACGCAGAATTTTTTTCTGCTTCGTTTACTACCCGTCTAACATAAGGTGCTAAGCCAAGATCAATATCACCTTCAATTTCAGCATAATAAATTTTCTTTTGTGCAAAGGAAAATGAAACAGACAGAAGAATCATAAATAGAATTAGCTTTTTCAATTTATTCTCCAAGGAAAGGAAAAATTCAGGAGTTAATTACTCAAATTGCAAGAATTATTCAAATGAAATTTTAGAAGGGACAAAAAGAAAACCCTCTCTTAAAGAGAGGGTCTCCGAATTTTATTCTTTACTTCTCTTTCACTACTGAAGCAATTGCCGAACGTTCGAATTTCATTTTAATATTATTCCCTACATCGATCAATACAGTCTTTTCTTCCAAACCGGCAACAGTTCCATAAAGTCCGCTGCTTAGGATTACTTTATCACCTTTTTCAACAGCCGAGAGAAGTTTTTCGCGCTCCTTGGCACGTTTCTGTTGTGGTCTTATTATCATAAAATAAAATATTGCAAAGATAGCACCGAACATGATGAGTGTGCTTATCATACTTCCTCCTCCGCCTTGTCCATCCGGCGGAGCCATTGCTAATAATAGATACACTTATTCCTCCTTGGTTGATTGTACATTTATAGAAATTATTTTGCTAAGCTCATTTTTCCATTCCACAAACGATCCGTCTTTAATTCTTTTACGCGCTTCCCGAATCAAGTCAAGATAAAAAGTTAAATTATGAATCGTTGCTAGTTCAAGAGCAAGTATTTCTCTTGCATTGAACAAATGCCTTAGATACGCTTTTGAAAAATTCTTGCATGTATAACAATTGCAATTAGTATCTAACGGATTGTTATCATCTTTGTATGCAGCATTTCTCATTGAAACTATTCCAGCTGATGTAAACAGATAAGCATTGCGGGCATTACGTGTAGGCATAACACAATCAAACATATCAACACCGCGGGCAATTGCTTCAAGAATATTTTCCGGTCTTCCTACACCCATCAAGTATCTTGGTTTATATTCCGGCATGAAATCGGTAGTAAAGTCTACTACATCATACATAGTTTCAGTTGATTCGCCGACTGCGAGTCCGCCGATTGAATATCCATCAAAATCGAGTTTCACCAAATCTTGAGCAGACGATTCTCTCAGATCTTTGTAAACACTTCCTTGAATTATACCGAACAAAAATTGCTTGTGACCATAAAGAGGTTTAGTAGAATCAAATGCTTCCTTATTTTTAACTGCCCATTTGGAAGTAAGCTCTTTTGATTTAACAGCATATTCATAATCACACGGATACGGAGTACATTCGTCCAATGGCATCATTATATCCGAACCAATACTTCTTTGAATTTCGATCACTTTAGCCGGTGTAAAAAAATGTGTTGAGCCATCTAAATGAGATTTGAACTCTACGCCATCCCCTTTAAGTTTACGGAGATCACTCAAGCTGTAAATTTGGAAACCTCCGCTATCTGTAAGAATCGGCCTATGCCAATTCATAAAATTGTGAAGACCGCCGGCATTTTCTAATACACTTGTTCCCGGTCGCAAATAAAGATGATAAGTATTTGAAAGAACTATTTCAGCATCAATTTCATTTTCTAAAATTCTCTGTGTAACAGCTTTAACCGTACCTTGTGTACCGACCGGCATAAATATTGGCGTTTCTACTATACCATGGTCGGTTTCAAACTCACCTATACGTGCTTTGGAATTTTTATCAGTGTGATGAACAGTAAACTTCAAATAGACAATTCTTAAATATTTGTGTCAAAAAGATAAGCTAAAATAGGAATATCTTCCATTTTGGATTGATGATTTATCTATAGAAACTTCTGCATAATTCGTGGATGTCATTTCTGCCATAGCATTTCTAAGGAAGAAGGAGCGACTCTTCTCGATTCGGCATCGAGTAGAAGCAAAAACGACTGAAAATCTTACCTACATGTGAAGGCAAGTCAGTGGCAAAGATTTCTCTCCCAACTTTGTCGGGACCGAAATGACAAGTGATATTTTTCAGGGGTTTCCCATACAAACTTTGAATTAATTATTCTCAACTTCACCTCCCCAATCAATAATCCCGTTCTCAAGATTATATACTTTTTCAAACCCTATATTTAACATTTGCATAGCTGCATTAAAACTTCTGCTCCCGGATTTGCAATAAACAAAATAAGTTTTATTACGATCTAGCTTATCTAAACGGCTAATAAAATCAGCTTTATAAATATCAATTAAAATTGAACCTGGGATTCTAACTGTATCGAATTCATTTTGAGTTCTAACATCCAATAATACAGAATCAGCCGTATTTTTTATTTTATTTTCAAATTCCCGGGCTCCAAGATTAAATGATATCTTATTAAATCTATCTAGAAACAGCAGCATTGATAATTTTCTCCTTTAATAAAGGTTTATGCATCAGGTAAATTTTCCACTCTTAGCTTGAGAAGGTCAATTTTTGTTCTGTCAGATTTCAGAACTAAAATAATAAAGTTATCCAATTTGAACGACTCACCCTTGAGTGGGATCTTTCCTAATTTATATGTTATGTAACCGGCAATCGTTTCATAATCACCTTCTGGTATTACGATATTAAATTCTTCCAATAAATAATCGACTTCAACTTTGCCGCTTAGAATAAACTCATTATTACTAATTTTTCGTACAACTTTTTCTTCTTCGTCATATTCATCTCTAATCTCCCCGAATAATTCCTCAATTAAATCTTCTACGGTGATTATACCGGCGGTACCGCCGAACTCATCTACTACAATAGCAATCGAGAATTGTTTTTCTAAAAATTCATTAAGCATGTCTAGACTTTTCTTAGTATCCGGGACAAACACAATGTCTCTTATTATAGATTTTAAATCTTTCGGTTCGTTAAAAAGATCTTTAAGAAGAAACATACCTTTAATGTTATCGAGATTATCTTCAAAGGCAATCAATTTCGAATATCCCGATTCAATAAATTTATCAATCAGTTCTTCAATGGATGAATTGATATCAATACCGATAATATCTGTACGTGGTGTTATTGCTTCATAAACCCTTTGGTCCCTGATTTCAATAATCTTATTAATAATATCGGTTTGTTCTTCATCCACTTTCCCGGCTTCCGAGCTTTCTTCAATTAAATTTTGCATCTCTTCTTTATTGGTTAATTGAAGAATCTTTTCTTCTTCTCTATTCCTGATTTTATTAAATATTGTTGAGTATTTTTTTAGAACAGATGTTATTGGTTTCAGTAATGTCATTAATCCTCTCAATGGGAGCGCTGCAATCAAGCTGAAATTATCTGCATATACACGGGCAAAATATCGGGGGATCAACCTACCGATTACCAAAACGGTGAAGCTTATTATTACAATAACAGTTGTTAAAGAAAATCCCCTTGGCTGCAAAAATTTCAATGATAGTAGAATGTATAGAATAACTAATGTGAAATATGTAATAATTATAGCCGAGAATAATTGATCGGTCCTTTGAATGAGATAATTTGCATGTACTGCATAAATGTTTTTTTTCTTCGCCCGGATTTCAATTTTCATCTTATGTGTAACTAAGTAAGCAACCTCGGATGCAGATATGAAGGCGATCATTAAAAGAAGCAGAGTCAATATTGATATTTCACTTAGCATTCTGATAAGATTAATAGGTGGTTCAAAAATATATTACATAAAATGCAGAGGCAGCAAAGAATAAGGAATTCACAATCATAGGTAGATCACTTAAAATTACTTCGGCAACATTTTCACCTTTATTTCCTTTATATACAAGAAACATGTACCTGAAAATCCCGAATACAACAAAGAGTGTCGTAAAAACGAGGTTCTCAGAGCCAAATGCAGAAACGGTTCGCTGTGCAACAGTATATAATGCATAACAAATTATTACACCGCCGGCAGTAATTGCGGAAATTTGATCGATGAAACTGAGCGAATAATCTTTCAGCACTAATCTTTGTTCTACAGCATTTTCACTTGTCGCAATTTCAACTCTTCTTTTCATTACAGCTAGGAATAGTGACAAAAAGATTGTTGTTAAAATCAGCCAGCTCGATATATAAATCGATATAATTACCGCGCCGCCGATTACTCTTAATATGAATCCGGCTGCAATACAAAATATATCTACTATTACTACTTGCTTTAAGTAAAAAGTATATGCAATATTAATTCCGATGTAAGTCCAGATCAAAAAAACAAATTGGTTCATTATTATGAAGGAAAAAACAGCAACTAGAACAAATAGAAATGTTAGAAGTAACCAAGCTTCTTTTTTATTTACCTTTCCGCTCGGAATCGGACGGTCTTTCTTTAACGTGTGTAATTTATCCCTTTCAGCATCATTGATATCATTCAGTACATAAACAAAACTCGAAGCAAAGCTAAAAGCAAAAAATCCCAGGATTACCATTGATATATAATCCCAATCAAACAAATGCTTTGAAAAAACGATAGGCACAAAAACAAAAATATTTTTGAGCCAGCTTGTAAAACGTAATAGTTTAATTAAATCAAGTATTTTAGAAGACAACAGATTCATCATATATGCCAAAATGTTGTTTTAATTCTCCAACCATTTCACCAAGTGTTACATAATTTTCTGCGGCTTCAACCAAAACCGGCATAATATTATTTCCATTAACTGCTGATTCGGAAATTTTTCTAAGAGATTTATTTACAGCTTCATTATTTCTTGATTGTTTAATTTCTGCTAATCTTTCCTTCTGTTGCTTTTCGACTTCCGGTGAGATTTGCAAAATTGGTATTTCAATTTTTTCTTCATTCTCCACAAACTCATTAACACCTACAATTATCTTCTCTTTCTTTTCTAACTCAAGCTGGTACTTATAAGCAGAGTTCGCAATTTCTTTCTGGAAATAGCCGGCTTCAATTGAATTTATAACACCACCAAGCGAATCAATTTCAGCAAATATTCTGTTTGCTTCTTCTTCCATTTTGTTTGTTAAGGATTCTATAAAATAGCTGCCACCGAGAGGATCAACAGTATTAATCACACCGGTTTCGTATGCTAAAAGTTGCTGCGTTCTCAAAGCAATCTTAACAGCTTTTTCGCCAGGTAACGCAAGCGTTTCATCCATCGAATTAGTATGTAATGATTGTGTACCTCCTAAAACTGCTGCAAGTGCCTGGTATGCAGTACGAACAATATTATTTTCCGGCTGCTGTGCGGTTAAAGTACATCCGGCAGTTTGTGTATGAAATCTTAACCATAAAGAGCGTGGATTCTTTGCACCATATTTATCTTTCATTCTCCGTGCATAAATTCTTCTTGCTGCTCTGTATTTAGCTATCTCTTCAAAAAAATCTAGGTGTGAATTAAAAAAGAATGAAAGCCGCGGCGCAAACACATCTACATCCATTCCGCGTTCTAAACAAGCTTCGATATATGCAAATCCATCCGCAAGTGTATAAGCTAATTCCTGGACCGCTGTTGCACCGGCTTCCCTTATATGATAACCGCTTATTGATATCGGGTTCCATTGAGGTACTTCATTAGCACAATATTCAATCATGTCGGTTATTATTCTCATCGAAGGACGCGGCGGAAAGATAAATTCTTTTTGAGCAATATATTCCTTAAGGATATCGTTTTGGAGCGTACCCCTTAATTTGTCAAAAGTAACTCCTTGTTTTTTTGCTACGGCAAGATAAAATGCAAAGATCATTGCAGCCGGTGAATTGATTGTCATCGATGTAGAAACTTTATCAAGAGGAATTCCCTCAAATAAAATTTCCATATCTTGTAACGATGAAACAGCCACGCCGCAAATACCAACTTCACCCTCACTCATATTATCATCTGCATCCCATCCCATAAGTGTGGGTAAATCGAATGCTACGGAAAGCCCGGTCTGTCCATGTTCAAGGAGGTATTTGAATCTTTCATTAGTATCTTCAGGTGTTCCAAAGCCGGCAAACTGGCGCATAGTCCAGATTTTTCCGCGGTATCCATTAACGTGAATTCCTCTCGTAAACGGATACTCTCCAGGGAAATTCAATTCATGGACATAATCAGTATTCGCTAAATCGCCGGGGTCATATAAATTCCTAATAGGCTGACCCGAAACAGTAGTGAATTTGATATTAAGTTCTTTGGCTTTATCTAATTTATTTCTATAAGATTCTTTAGCTTTATCATATTCTAAAGAAGTCATTTTTGTGTCCTTCCTGAATATTAATGTTGATTGTGTTTAGTAAAAATTACAAAGGTTATATGAGATAGACAAGCTTAATTATGTCCGTCCAAATCGCTTATCCAATTCTTCTATTGGAATTTTGATTACAATCGGTCTGCCGTGCGGACAAACATAAGGCATAGAGGTAGCAAAAAGCTTATCGACAAGAATTCTCATCTCTTTTTCGTTTAACCTATCACCGGCTTTAATAGCTGCTTTACAAGAATACGATTTTGCCAGGTTATCTCTTTTTTCAAGTTGTTTTTCTTGTTCGTTCTTTCTGTATTCATGCAAAATATCAAGAAGTGTTTCCACTTCGTGTTCGGTTTTAAGATCCGATGGAATGCCAACGATCTCGATTGAATTTTTAGTCTTGAATTTAACTGCAAAACCGAGATTGGTTAAATATGGTTCAAGATCTTTTACAAGCTGGTAATCTGCCGGATCAAGTTTGATTGTTTGCGGAAATAATAGGTGCTGCGAGAATGGAATATTAGCATCGAACGATTGTAACGCTTTCTCATAAAGTATTCTTTCGTGAGCAATGTGGGAATCAATAATCATCAATCCGCTTTTAATCTGGGAAAGAATGTACTTGTTGTGAAGCAGAACAATAAAAGGTGTTTCAGTTTGTGCCGATAAAGTATCTGCTTCGTGGTAAACTTCTTTTTGTGATCTATCATCAAATGGATGTTCACTTATATTATCACTTTTTGATACATTAATTTCTTTATTCAAATTCTCAAAGAGATGTTCAATATCGTCATTGGTATATATCGAAGATCGTTTTCCATCTCCCGTACTGGCAGATGATATAAACGGTCTATCACTGAAATCATTTCTACCAACAAATTTATTATTCTGATAACGCAGCTTCTCTTTGTCTTCAGTTCCTTCCACCGATAAAGTCGGGACAAGATCAAAGCTGCCGAGTGTTTTTTTGATTACTGCATTAACAAATGTGTAAATCTCTTTTTCATCTTCAAATTTAATTTCAAGTTTAGAAGGGTGAACATTCACATCAACTTTTTTAGGATCGATTGATAAAAATAAGACGTAGAACGGATAATCCCCTTTCTCTAGTATATTCTCGAATGCCGTGAACACTGAATGACTGATTACTCTGCTTGATACATATCTCTTATTCAAGAATAGGTATTGTTCCCCTTTACTCTTTCTTAAATATGCCGGTTTGGTAATGAACCCGGTTAAACTTATATAATCTGTAAGTTCTTTTACTTCAAGAAGTGCGTTTAAGATATCTTCGGCAAAGACTTCTTTAATTCTATCTTCAATGCTACCAACCGGAAAATCAAATATTATTTCGTCATCGTTAAATAATTTGAAATTAATTTCAGGATAGCTTAATGAAATCCTTTTGAATGTTTCTAAAATATGCTTCAGCTCGGTAGTATTGGATTTAAGAAAATTTCTTCTTGCCGGTACATTGTAAAATAAATTTTTTACCGAAACAGAAGTTCCTTTAGGATAAGCTCCTTTTTCTTTAAATATCTGTGAATTTTCGTCAATTCGTATTGATGTACCTAATTCATCACTTGCACGTTTTGTTTTTAGTTCAAATATGCTGACAGAAGCAATAGATGCAAGTGCTTCTCCGCGAAAACCTAATGTACGTATCGATTCCAGATCTTCAACAGAACTAATTTTACTGGTTGCGTGTCGCTGAATGCACAAAAGCGCATCATCTTCAGACATGCCATCGCCGTCGTCTATTACTTGCATCAATGTTTTACCGGCATTTTTAATTACAACTTCGACATTTTTTGCACCGGCATCAATCGAGTTTTCAATTAATTCCTTAATAACAGATTCAGGACGGTTAACAACTTCGCCGGCGGCTATTTTGTTAGCAAGATTTTCCGGTAATATTTTTATTCTATTCAGCACTTTAACTCTTTCTTAAATAATGGATTACTTCAAAATCCCTGAATTTTTCTTCTGAATAAATAGACCAATCATCCGGGTCCAAATTTACGAAATATTTATCACCTTCTGCTTCAAAGTTCATTTTTGATAAAATAATTTCATCAGCAATACTAATTGTTTGATGGAATATTTCGCTGCCTCCAATTATGAATACTTTCTCAAATTGCTTCAACCGGCAATAATCAATAGCTTCATTGATCGATTTGAAAATAACTACGCTAGGATCGGAATACGTGAAGTTATAGTTTCTACTGATAATTAAATTAAGTCTATTAGGGAGAGGTTCATTAATTGTTTCCCAGGTTTTTCTTCCCATCAAAACCGGGAAACCGTTTGTTGTAATCTTGAAATGTTCTAATTCTTCTTTGTTATGCCAGGGTAATTTCCCTTCTTTACCAATTACATTGTTTTTTGAAACAGCGGCTATAATAATTTTTTTCAATTGTCAGATTGAGTTTGACCAAAATTTATATTTACAAACCTTTTTTGTCCGGATACAACAACAATATTTGTAGATTCATCCGGGTAGCCGGAAAGTCGTAACCTTATATAATAATTACCGGGCTGTAAGTTCATTAAACTATCAGGAGTAATTTTGTAAATCCGTATATCATTCAGAAATATTTCAGCTCCATCGGGATCGGAGTTTACATACAAGGTACCGGTTTTTTCAATATCTGAAAATTCTACAATGTCTTCACGGCATCCGACAAATAACAAAATAAAGGTCAGGAAACCTATTAATATTTTCATTTCTCCCCCGAGAATTAAAAACTACAATCCAATATTCTCAGGGTTATCCAAAATTTCAATGCTATTTTTTATGCATACACAATAATGCAGCAAATTACCATGGTTTATTTAACCCAAGAAACTCAAGTTTATCTTCAAATTCAATTCTTTCACGATTACGGGAAAGTCCCTTTTCAGTTCTTTTTAACCACCCGAAAGATTCGGCAGCTTTTACTATCTCATCTTTATTTCCTTGAATAATCAACTTTAAAAGCTGTAATTCAAGACCGGTAAAACTTTTTGAGTTCATTATATAATCTTTGAATGCTTCCCATGCTATGGGGCACCAACGATTAACAATTTCATTACCGATAACATTTGCATAACTTCTTATTTCAAATTGTGCATGCTGATCCATTCGCAACACAAGGAAATGCAGAAGGTTGTGAAGATCGATTTTCCAGTATGCTTCAGTATAGGTTGAAAGAGGTAAATCTTTGCGTGCTTGTTCACGCGCAACACCAACTGCTAAACGCTCCTGGTAAATTTCTCTTGCAAAATTTTGAAGTTCGGATTCTCTTTGTGATAATTTACTTCCTTCTTCATTACCGAAGAATCCTTCGCTTCCTTGTTTGTTATCTTGTGCTTGAATTCTCCATTCATCAATGCCGGTTTTTTGCGAAGCATCAATCGCGATAGAATACCTTGTAGAATATTCGTTTACATTTGCAGTACGATGTCTTATCCATTGCCGCCAGGCATCCATCGGAACACGGACATGCAATTTAATTTCGCACATCTCAAAAGGGGTAGTATGATGATTCCGTAATAAGTACCTAATCAAACCGCGGTCTTCAGAAACCTTTTTTGTCCCTTTACCATATGAAACGCGCGCCGCTTGAACTATTGATTCATCACCGCCCATGTAATCCACCACACGAACAAAACCATCATCAAGCACTTTGAATTTTTTACCAAGAACAGCATCGAGCTCCGGTATAACTATTTTATCTAATTTTTCCTGATTTTCCATTAACATCCATAAATAGTTTAGTTTTTAGATTCTTTCCTAGCGATTAACTGGATTATATTCTTTGTTATTTTTTTGCATGCAATATCAATCCCCTTATCGATATTGCTTATAGAATCTTCGATTGAATCGAAATATTCAGATAATTCAATCACATGCAGATTATCATCCTCTGGTAAATCTCCCTCAGATATACCGCAAACAAAATAAACCGGTGTATCAGCATTTAAATAGTCGTTTGTTATAATGAGTGCGCCTTTATTGAGTAAACTTTGCGAATCAAATTTCCCTTCACCGGTTACAACTAAATCAAAACTTTGTTTTGTAGAATCAATACCGAATTCATCCTTTATGAATTGGGATGCAAAACGAATATCGGAATTAAAAAATATTTTCATAGCTGCAGCAATACCGCCGCCAGCACCATTAAGTGATGTTATGGTAGCTTCATCAAGTTCTAATTGTTTCAATACATTTTCAAATGCAGATTCCAAAAATTCAACATCATTATCTGTTGCACCCTTTTGCTTGCTGAACATTTTAGTCGCACCGTCTTCACCGAGCAATTTATTCTCAACATCACAAATCAATTCTACTTTAAATGGAAATGTTAATTCCGGTACGGCAATTTTTTCAACTAAATGAAAATTCTTTGGAAGAACTGCTAATTTGTTATCAGCGGTATCATAAAATTCAAGCCCGAAAACTTCCATCATCCCCATTCCAAGATCACTCGTCCCGGTTCCACCTACACCAATAACTACTTTTTCAATATCCATATAACCAGTATACACACCATCTAATAGCTGCATTAAAAGTTCCCCCATACCCTTTGACGAGAGAACGAGCGGCTTTCGTTTTTCCACTGGAATAGTTTTCAACCCGATTACTTCTGCCGATTCGATGTAAATAGTTTTTGTTTCAACAGAATACCCTACCGGGCAAAAGAATTTGCCGCTGTCAAATGCACGTGATACTTCAAAATGAAGTGTCTCAAGCCCGAAATGATTTTTACAAACTTCAAAAAAACCATCACCGCCGTCAGATACCGGTTGATATACAAACTTTGCTGCTTGCTTAAAAGAATCAGCAAGATAACGGTTAAACGAGGCTTTCATTAAAGCAGCTATTTCAGTTGAATCGGCACATTCCTTAAAACTATTAGGTGCAACCAGTATATTTATTTTTTCAGCCATAAATTTTTTGTTTACCTTATAATTTGTTTGTAAGCTTCAACTAATTGTTTTTTAGTTTGAAGCAGATCTTGCGATATTACTTTAACATCACCTAGAGACGTCATAAAATTAGTGTCGCCATTCCATCTTGGGACAATATGGAAGTGAATATGATCATCAATACCGGCGCCGGCGGCTTTCCCTAAATTTGCACCAAAGTTATAACCGTGTGGTTTTATTGTACTATCTAAAACTTTTATCGAAAGCTGTGTAATCTCCATTATCTCGTGAAGTTCATCATTGCCAAGAAGATTTAGATTTGACGCATGCTTTTTAGGGATAATCATGATATGACCGCTGTTATACGGGTAGAGATTCATCATTACAAAACATAATTTGCCTTCAAAAACTTTTAAGGAATTTTCATCACTTAGGTTTTCATTTGCCGAATCACAAAAAATACATTTACTCGAATCTTTCTCATTTTTGAATGATTCGATATAGTTAGAGCGCCATGGTGACCAAAGTTTATCCATCTATTTTCCCAAATAAAAAAGGCGGAAGATTTTCTTCCGCCTAATTTAATAATTAGATATTATTTATTCTGTCTCTTCTTCTTTGTGTTTCTGGTATTCTTCAATAATCTTCGATTCTACATCCTTCGGAACTTCTTCGTAATGTGAGAATGTCATCGAGAACATACCGCGTCCGGAAGTTAAACTTCTCAATTGTGTAGAATATTTATGAAGTTCTGCGAGAGGAACTTTTGCTTTAATAATCTGGAAAGGACTTTCGGAATCCATGCCTTGAATTTTTCCGCGGCGTGATGAAATATCACCCATAACATCACCCATATACTCTTCCGGGATTTTCACGGTAATATCATAGATTGGCTCAAGGATTATTGGTTTAGCTTCCAGAAAACCTTTTTTGAATGCTTGTGACCCGGCTATCTTAAACGAAACTTCATCGGAATCTACAGAGTGGTATGTACCATCGAATATAGTAACTCTAATATCAACAACTTTGCTTCCGGTTAAAATTCCTTTTGACATGATATCTTTCAAACCTTTTTCGACAGCCGGAATAAATCTACCAGGCACAACACCACCAACCACAGCATCAACGAACTCATAACCGGTACCTCGCGGTAACGGTTCTACACTTAAATGAACATGGCCGTATTGACCGCGGCCGCCAGATTGTTTTTTATGTTTGTATTCTGAATCTTCACATTTACCACGAATTGTTTCTCTGTAAGGAATTCTTGGCTCGGTTAAATCTACTTCAACGCCATACCTATCTTTCAATAATTTAATAGCTAAATTTAATTGAAGTTCTCCTTGACCCGATACAATTGTTTGAGCAATCTCAGGATCGTATTTCGATATTAGAGACGGTTCCTCTTCGTGCGCAGTGTGCAATGCTGCAGAAATTTTATCTTCATCACCTTTAGCTTTCGGTTTAACCGCAAACCTAATAACCGGTTCCGGGTAATCAATTCTAGGAACTACTACAGTGAAATTTTTGGAACATAATGTATCACCGGTATGACTGTCTTTCAATTTTACCACAGCACCAATATCACCGGCAGAAATTTTTGTTATTTCTTTTCTGTTCCTACCGTTTAGAACAAATATCTGCCCCATTCTTTCAATTTTTTCTTTATGCGTGTTAACTAAATCCATACCAGGTGATAAAGTGCCCGAATAAACTTTGAAAATAGAAAGTTCACCAACATGTTGTTCGGATAAAGATTTGAAAATGAAAAGAACCGGTTCTCCATTTGGATTGCATTTGATCTCAACTTTATTACCGTTATCCTTCATGTTTGCTTCAATTGAAGTACGTTCATTCGGAGCCGGGAAATAATTAACTGCAAAATCCAATAAAGTATTTGAACCAACACCTTTTGTAGCAGAATATGCAAATGCCGGGATCAAACCGCCTTTTAGTATTGCCTTTTTCAAGCCAGTTACTAATTCTTCTTCGCTTAAAGTTCCTTCCTCAAAAAATTTATTCATCAACTCTTCATCGGATTCGGCAACCTTCTCAATCAATTCTTCTCTAAGTTTTTCCGCTTGTGTTTTCAATTCGTCCGGAATATTTGATTCGGTTATTTTCTTCGAACCGGCATCACCGTACGTTACCAATTTCATTTTAGCAAGATCAACAACAGAAGTAAAGCTGAGACCTTCTTTTGCCGGGAAAGATACAACGGTAATATCCGGACTCAATCTGTTCTTTGCTAATTGAATAGTGTCAAAAAATTTGGAATGTTCGTTATCAACTTTATTAATAATTACAGCAGCGGGCACATGATTTTTTCTTACAGACTCCCATGTTAACTCGGTACCAACTTCCACACCTTCAGCACTTTTAATTACAGATACAGCAAGATCTGCAACTTTCAAACTTGATATAACCTGACCGATAAAATCGGGAAAACCCGGTGTATCAAGAATATTTATTTTTGTATTGTTCCACTCAAGATGAAGTGGAGAAGCACCGATAGAAATTTGACGTTCAATCTCATTCGAATTAAAATCGGAAGTAGTATTTCCCTCTTCAATTTTTCCTATACGATTAATTTCGCCGGCAGTAAATAACAACAGTTCAGATATAGATGTTTTACCACTTCCTCCATGACCGATAAGTGCTATATTTCTAATAGCATCTGGATTATACTCTTTCAAGACTATCTCTCCTTAGTTTGAACTAAAAGATTTAATACCTTTTGAATGCATGCCAAAAAGCTGAGGCACCTTTAATTAATGCTTTGATATTTCTGATTAGATCAGAGGTAGGATTATCTGCATCGCGGAACATGCGTAATGAAGTTAAGTCCGATACCTTTTCTTTTAATTTTTTGATAGAGCTGTCTATCTCATCCCAATAGTTTTCTGCTTCAGAAACTATCTTATTTGCTTTTTGAGTAACATCGGCAAGATTATCTAAAACGGGATTTGCTTTATTTATAAAATCATGAACATCAGAACGAACAGTTTCGACTTCTTTCAATAATTTTTTTATAAAAAAAATCGAGTAAATACATAAAGCCGAAGCCGAGATAATTAAAATGATAAGAAGAACATCTATTAGAGTCATATTTCTTAAGATTCTTTTTCCGACTTATAAGCATCCATACCAGCTTTAATAGCCGATTTCAAACGCTCACTTTCCTTTTCAATTTTTATTTTACCGGATTCTGCTATATGCCCGGTTTTGTCTTTTGCATCACTAAGAATTTTTTCTGCTTCACCTAAAAGTGCATCTACTTTTTCTTTAGCTTCTGCTACCAATTTCTCGGACTTTTTTTTTCCTTCGTTTATTAATTGAGAAGCCTTGTCTTTGGCATTAGCTATATATTGCTCAGCGTCGTCCATAAATTCTTGAGACTTGTTCTTAATATCTTCACGGAGTTCTTTGCCGGATTTCGGGGCAAATAAGAGAGCAATAATGGAGCCAACTGCTGCGCCGGTTAAAAAACCAACTAATAAACCTTTTCCCATTCCGTTATCTTCGCGCATCTTTCTCCTCCATTTTGTAGTGATTAAGGCATCGCCAAAATAAGAAAGATGGAATGTAAAAACAAGGATAGATAGGTCGAATTGAAACGATTGTGTGAACGAGTGTTAA
>DYJK01000058.1 GCA_020723165.1 Melioribacter roseus
TGTATTTCCTTTTTAACATTTTTATAGTTTTCATCTTCGTTTTTTTCATCTAAAGAAAGTAATCCTTCTATATTATTTTGGTTCAGAGCTAATTCTTTTAATTCAGGATTTATTTCATACTTACTTAATAAGTTTTCCATATATTTTTTCTGGTCAACTTTTATACCGGTGAAATAGCTTTTTTTACTTTTATATTTATATGAGTAGTCGAATTCTTTGAATAGGATTACATCTTTCCCTAAATCGAGCTCAATATTTTTTATGAGAGCGGAGTCAAGCTCAAAAGTACAATTAACTACTTCAACATCATCTTCACTTTTTTGGAATTTAACCAGTTCTTTTCTAGGGTAGTCAGATGTAATATCAAAGACGAAATCCTTATCATCAGTGAAATAATTAATTTTAGCAAGTGAATTTAAAAATGATGTTTTACCAGATTCATTCATACCGACCAATGTAGTAATATCTTTTTCGATATGAACATTCTGAAGTGTTTGAAAACTTTTGAACTTATTAACAGTAACATTTTTTAAATACATTTTGACCTCACTAATTATCCAAAACTTATTAACCAACTAACTATTAGTTAACACGCCAGCGTATATCTTATCTTTATCATGATATCACGCTAGCTTATTTCATTTTTACTAAAAAATTCGTAATTACTTGCGTACTATCAAGCACATCGATTTTTTAGAAAAAGCTGCCGTCATAAAAATAGTATGTTGGTAATGAAATGTTTTTGAGGATAGCTTCGCGGGAGTAGGAATCCAGCATAGATCGGTTGAAAATTCAAACATAAACCACCAACAAATCTAAACTCAAATTAATGCACAGATAAAGAATAATCAATAACCCCGGGTAAAAATTATAAATCAGCCCTTCGGCTGACAAGTTGTAAATCTGCCAATGGTAGACAAGTTATGAATCTGCCTTCGGCAGACAAGTTATAAATCTGTTACGGCAAACAAATTGTGGATAATAAATTTTGGGATGAAAACGAAAGGTAAGTAATAAAAAATCTGCGGAGAGTGGATTCTCAGCCAGGGGCTGATGAGCCTACGGCTCAGAACCCACGGTAAAAGGTTTTAATTGTTCATCAAGAAATTTCCTTCCTACGCTGGTCTTGAGGAAAAGTTCTCTTTTACGAGCATCAGAATTAGTTTCATATTTCTCGGAATAGATAAGTTTCCATGGAATACCGCCTTTAGTGAATTTAGATTTTCCTGAATTGTGTTCAATTAATCTTTTGTCTATATCGGAAGTTGATCCAACGTAGCGTTTGTTAAGCTTGTCACTATAAAGCACATACACAAAATACATAGGATAATCTTATTAAATCTGTGGAAAGTGGATTCTCAGCCAGAGGCTGATGAGCCTACGGCTCAGAACCCACGGTACTGAATAATATCGTGTTGTTTTAAGCAACGATACCATCAATGCACTTGAAATATTCTTTTTCAACGTTGCTTACGATCTTGAATCAAATGCTTCATAGTAATGAATTTGTGGTAGAACCTTGGTAATAGAATTTATCTTTTGAACTTCTTATAATATATCGCGGAGAGAGTGGGATTCTCCCAAAGGGATCCCTTCGGGAGAACCCACGGTACTAAATAATTTTCTTCTCTTTCAACCAAATATACCCTTCGATACTCTTAAAAAATTTCTCTCTTCTGAGAGCATCGGTTCTTGTACTGTACGTTTCAAAATAATGAAGCTTGTAGGGGTATGTCCTTTTGTGTATCTGACTTTATTAGAGTTATGTTCAGCAAGACGCTTTTCAATATCTGAGGTAGAGCCGTAATAGTAGGAATTATCTCTAGAACTTTTTAGTATGTAGGTGTAATACATTGCGGAGAGAGTGGGATTCGAACCCACGGTACCCTTGCGAGTACACTACCTTTCCAGGGTAGCCAATTCAACCACTCTTGCACCTCTCCGTGTAAAGAACGATGCAAATATATTAATTACGGTTTAGACAAAAAAATTTTGTTTATTTCATTAATAAGAATCTCTCTGAAAAAGATAATTTTATTTAATAACTTAGAAAAGTAAAAAATGGAAAGGTGGCAGAGTGGTTGAATGCGGCGGTCTCGAAAACCGTTGTCCCGAGTAATCGGGACCGGGGGTTCGAATCCCCCCCTTTCCGCACAATATACTATGAATAATATTTCAATAAATATTACCAAATTCACTCTGCTTGTCTTACTGCTCATATTATTTTCCAGCTCTTATTTCTATACCCAAACTTTTAAGGATAACTGGCTGCCGGTAAAAGTAGATAATGGAGAGAAAATTTATATAAACACTAATGGATTAACGATATCAAAAGAAGGTGATATTTATGTTTGGGTTCTTGAAGAAAATTACCCCCCGGTTACTTTAGAAACAATCAACAATAAAATTTACAAAACGAAGACTTACTTTTTACTAAACAAAAATTTGAAACGATATAGTATACTTCAAATAATTCTATATGATAATAAAGATAATGTTATTAAAGGTTATACTTATCAAAGGAACATGGATAACAAGGATTATCGTTACAGCTCACCCATTATGGAAGGATCAAATGTAGAAGCCGTACTGTTGAAATGTTTAAAACACGTTGAATCAGTCAATAAGAATTAATCCAAATTTTGCTTTATATAAACAATCCCGCCCACAGAATTCATCTGGAACATTATCCTTTGCCTTCTGCCTACAACATAAGCACTTGGTTTTGCCGGGTTTCGTTTCTTTGGATTTGGCAAGATTGCCGCTAAGGTTGCTGATTGAACCATATTAAGTTTGGAAGGTAATTTTTTATAAAAGATTTTTGATGCTTGCTTAACACCATATATTCCTTTTCCCATTTCAGCAATGTTGAGATAAACTTCGATTATCCTTTTCTTACTCCACAGAAGTTCTAGTACTAATGTATAATATGCTTCTATTCCCTTTCTAACAATATCTTTCCCGGGCCATAAAAAAAGATTTTTAGCAACTTGCATTGTTATTGTACTAGCACCCCGTTTCCTTTTACGGTAGGTATTTTCTTTCATAGCTTTTTCAATTTGTCCAAAATCAAATCCAAAGTGTTCAAAAAATAGCTGGTCTTCGGAAGCAATTACTGCCAGGGGAACGAACCTCGATACATTGTCAATGCTAACCGGCGTGTATTTAATATCATCGGTGGAAAACAACGTTGTAACCGGATTTGCAATATTGCTGTAAATAAATGCCGTGGATGCCGGGTCAATAATTCTAAAAAATAGAACTATAAAGAGTACAAACATGTTATAAATAATGACAACAGAGGCAAGAAATTTAAGAGCTAACCATACTTTTTTTAGTAGTTTTTTGATCATATCAGTACAGTAAGATTATTTAACAAAATTGAATTAGATAATGTTATTAGATATTTTTAGTTAAGAAATATTTCATTAATAAAATAAGGAGATTTTATGATATCTGAAAAAATGCAAAAAGCACTTAATGACCAAATAAATGCCGAGTTGTTTTCATCGTACATATATTTATCAATGTCTGCTTACTTCGAATCTGAAAACTGGACTGGCTTTGCCGCTTGGATGAAAAAACAATCCGAAGAAGAATACGGGCATGCGATGAAAATTTATAAATATGTCTGCGAAGTTGCCGGACGTGTTTCGTTAGAATCGATAGAGAAACCAAAATTCGAATGGAAATCAGCCCAAGAAGTGTTTGAAGAAGCTTATAAACATGAATTATATATAACTGATAGAATTAATAAAATTGTCGATCTGGCAAATTCGGATAAAGATCATGCAACCAACATTTTTATGAATTGGTTTGTAACAGAACAAGTAGAAGAAGTAGCCACAGTATTGCAGATAATTCATAAATTCAAATTGATAGGTGATAACAAAGGGGCTCTTTATATGCTTGATAGAGAGCTTGGCAGCAGAGCATAAACTTCAGAAAAAGCGGTCCCCAAACCGCTTTTTTATTATTATTCCTAATAAAAATTTTCTGATTCATATAATTTTTATATATTTGTTGGTCAAAAAATTGAAAATTGAGGAGAAAAATGGCCCGTAGATGTCAGGTATCGGGTGTTGGACCGGTAAGTGGAAACAGCATTTCACATGCTCATAACAAAAGCAAAAGAAGATTCTTACCTAATTTACAGAAGAAAAGAATTTGGGTAAAAGAATTAAATAAGTTTGTCACCGTCCGATTAACCGCTAGTGCATTAAGAACAATTGCTAAAAACGGCACTTCTGAAATTGCAAAACTTGTTCAAGAAAAGAAAATTAAATCCAGATAAACTTGTTCATTCAACCCCCTTAATCGGGGGTTTTTTGTTTCCAGCCAAATTGATTTTAGATTTCATCCAATTTAACTTCTATTACAAAAATTCAATCATGAGGTTAACTTTGGTTTTACATAGATTTTTCCGGTTTGCTCTCCTTTTTTTTATAAGTTCAAGTCTAATTTATCCACAAGCAAACGAACATTTCATTAGTAACTACTCAAAAATTTCAGAGACAATTGTTAGAAAATCTTTAACTGAAAATATCGGTTATGCCTGGTTAAAGGAACTGTGTGAGATTGGACCAAGATTAAGCGGTTCGGAAGAATCCTTAGAAGCAATTAATTGGGCAAAAGAAAAAATGATCCGGCGTAGTTTCGATAAAGTTTGGCTGCAACCGGTAATGGTGCCAAAATGGGTTAGAGGTAAAATAGAATCCGCACAAATTTCTGAATCCAATAAATATTTAGGGAGAAAACTAAACATCACCGCTTTAGGCGGAAGCGATGGAACAAGTAACGATGGAATTACATCCCAAATTATTGAAGTTAGAAGTTTTGAGGAGTTAAAAGAAAAAAGAGAATTGGTTAAAGGAAAAATTGTTTTTTTCAACCGTCCTTTTGATCAAGGTTTGGTTAATACTTTTGAAGGTTACGGCAAAGCTGTTGATCAGAGAACAAGAGGAGCGATTGAAGCGGCTAAATATGGAGCAATTGCTTCTATAGTAAGGTCGGTCACTTCGAAAAACGATAATGTACCCCACACCGGCGTAATGTTATATGATACACTTTACCAGAGAATCCCGGGTTGCAGTATCGGTATTAATGATGCAGATTTCTTGAGCATCGCAATAAAAGATGAACCAGCTTTAGAAGTAACAATTAAATTGGATTGTGCAAACTTGCCTGAAGTTCAATCTTATAATGTCATTGGCGAAATTACCGGTTCAGAAAAACCTAATGAGATAATTGTTGTTGGAGGACATTTTGATAGCTGGGATAAAGGTTGCGGCGCTCATGATGATGGTGCACCCTCTATTCAGACTATGGAGGTGTTAGATTTATTAAGAAGACTTGATATAAAACCTAGAAGAACAATCAGGTGTGTTCTATTTATCAATGAAGAGAACGGCTCTCGTGGCGGAATCGAATATGGTAAATATGCCAAGAATCCAGAAGAAACACATATTGCTGCAATTGAATCTGATAGAGGGGCGTTTACACCACGAGGATTTTCCGTGACTGCCGATTCATCAGTTATTAAGAAAATGCAAGACTGGTTACCAATACTAAATCTGACACACATTGATTGGATAAAACCGGGTGGCAGCGGTGTTGATGTATCATACATTAAAAATGCTAAAGCCTTGATAGGTTTCGTCCCGGACGATCAAAGATATATGGATGTTCACCATTCCGATAATGATACTTTTGAAACTGTTAATCCTAGGGAAATGCAATTAGGAACAGCGGCTATTACAATAATGGCATTATTGTTAAGCGATGGGCTATAAAAAAACCCGCCAATTGGCGGGTTTATAATAACTGCTCTATCTCCTTTTTTCAACCTTACGTTCGGGGTTACTTTTTTCCGATTTGCTATCACGTTGAAAAGTTTTAGATCGACTTTCACGCGATTCATTTCTCTGTTTATCATTATCTCTTTTCGATTCAGAATATTTCGATGTTTCTTTCGAACGAACTTCAGGTTTTGTCTCTACTTTCGATCTCTCAGAATTTCTATCATTTGAGATACTATTTTTATTCGATTGCCTATTGGTTTCATTATCAATTTTATTCTTTTTATTGTCTCTGAAATCTTTGTTTGGAATATTTTCACGTTTAATACTCTCACTGTTATTAGACCTATTTCTTATTGATATTGACTCTTTTTCCTTACGAGAAAGATCATTCTTATAAATTATCTTATCCCTCTCTATGGATAATTTGCGATCACCACGTGAAACTTCCATTTTTCTATTAACCGAATATTTCTCGATCTCTCTTTCACCGGGACGATAATTATATATTTTATCTCTATCTGCATTTCTATCTCTATCATATTTATCATATCGATCAACGTCGTAAATATCTCTTTCCGCAATTCTGTAACCGGCTTTCTTTTCAACAAACTTTCTATCTAATCCGCCATTTACAATTCTTCCCCTATCGTACGAATAATTATTACGGTATTTAGTTCTTTCAAATATTTTGTGATTAAGATGCGAACCAACTATATAATAATTCAACCTATCATGGCAGAAATGATCATAAGCAACAAAGTTCCAGTATGAATAGTGTGAATGCCAGTTTATTGAAAAGTGTATCCCTAAATCAATTCTGAAATGAGCATATGGAGGTAATGGCGCCCAGCCAACATATACATCATCATATCTCCACTCAACCCATGATGGTCCCCATTCATAATCCGGAATCCAAACCCAACCATAATAGTCATCATAATACCATCTACCATAATGGTATACAGCCCACCCAAAAGGTTCGTACGAATCCCAATACCATCCGTATTTTGTCCAACTCCAACGACCATGTGAATAAGGTCTCCAATGTCTGTCCATATGCATCGGGCGCCATACAAACAAATCATCGTCTAATACTATCCATTCACCGTGCGGTTCTAATGACGAGTAGAAGAATCCGAAATTGACCGATATATCAACGGGTTTTGCATTGATGTTATATATCAAAATAAAGAAAACGATCGCGAATAAAATTAGCTTTTTCATGGCTGATCTCCTTATGTTTTGAATATCAATAGACAATAGTTATGCCATTTATTTATCACACATCCTTATGATTTTTTAATCATTATTACAATAAAGTGTTTACTTTCTTATACAAAATTTAAAATACAGAGTACAATCGCTGAATCTTGAACAAACTATTTGCATCTAATAGTCCAAATAAGCGGGAAAAATGTGAAAAAGTTTTTTGCGGAAAAAAGAATCCAGAATGGATTAACTTATCAAATCTATTTTAAACAATTCGAATATTATTTAAATGAAAATCCAAATAATTATCAAACAAAAGAAGAAAATGAAAAGTCAAACAATATTAAATTAAACTATCAAAGAAGCTTAAGAATTCACAAAACTTATGAACCTAATGATGAATTAGTCAAAGCAATCCGACAAATTGATGTACCGCAAATATGGATGGTTATTTCGGAACATTGGTGCGGTGATTCAGCACAAAATTTACCTTACATTGCAGAGATTGCCAAATTAAATTCCTTTATTGATCTACTCATCGTTCTACGTGATAAAAATCCCGCCATAATGAACGAATATTTAACTGATGGTAAATCGAGAAGTATACCCAAATTAGTAGCTTTTGATATGGAAGGGAATGAATTATTCCAGTGGGGTCCGCGTCCAAAATCTGCTGTTGATTTAGTTATGAATGCGAAAAAAGAAGAGAAAGAGAAAAATGAATTTATGACTTTGCTTCATAAATGGTATGCTAATAACAAGGGTGAAGAATTAGAAAAGGAAATTCTATCTTTAATCAACGAAAATATTTTTACAAATAATTAAACTGATAAATAACTTTTATTACCGAATCGATACTTTCTCCCTTCTGCTTAGATGGAGTGAATTTAGTTTTGAGTAGAGCAGATTGCAACGCTTCATCACATCCGTATCCAATACCTTTTATAACTTTAGTATCAGTAACAATCCCGTATTTATCAATGTTTGCTTCAATAATAATTTCACCGTTCAACTTTAATCTTTTAGCAATTGAGGGAACCTCGAAATTTTTATTTATACTTTTAATACCATAAATTGGGTAGGCACATTCTTCGTAATCACATCTTATAGAAGCAATGTTGTAAATATTTGTTTTAGTAGTTTCTTCCGGCTTTGGTTCAATTTCTTTTTTTTCAACAGCTGATATTGTAGGAGTTTGAGCAGCCATATCTTTAGCTAATTTATCCGGCTCATCAAATATTTTAAATTCAACATTAATTGTAAGCTTAGCCGCAACAGTTTTTCCTTTATCTTGTCCCGGGATAAAAAGAGTCTTTTTAACAGCTTCTTGGGCAGCTTCATCACAACCTAAGCCAAGTCCCTTAATTACTTCCGTCCCTTTAACTTCACCTTTTTCATTTATCATAGCAATTAAAGAAACAGTCCCTTCCATCCCGTAAAGTAAGGCATGTTCGGGGTAAACAAGCTGATTTTGAATAGCTTGCATTCCACCTATTGGTACCGGGCAAATTTCAACATCACAAATTAGTTCGATATTTTTTTCTTGCATCAACTGCTGCTGTCTATTGCCGGCTTGATATAATTTAGCAGACGGTGAAAATAAAGGATCATATTCAAATGATTGTTTACTAACAAACGATCCTTTATTGAAAATAATCAATTCCTTTAGTGCGCCATTTTCATGATAGATTCTTTGCGCACCATCTTTAACACCGTTTTTAATTATGTGTTCTTCTTTAACAAGACCGGTTTCGTAATATTCTTTAACCACACCATTTAATATTCCGTTACTATAATATTTTTCGGATTTCAAATTACCGTTTGGATAAAATAATAATGATGAGCCGTCCAAAACGGAATTTACGTACGAAATTTGTGAGCGGGGTGTACCATCAGGATAATAACTTTTCGAAATACCGTTTTGTGAATATATTATTGAGGTACTTGCCAATATTACGATTAAAATACGAGCTATGTAAGACATATTTTTATGTAACCTAATCATTAAAATTTGGATTAGAATTATATGAGAATTGTCGACTAAATATTACACTCATTTTTGTCCCCTTCCCTTTTTCACTTTCCACATTTATTATTGCATTGTTGAGTTCACAATATTTCTTTACTAATGCAAGCCCCAATCCATTTCCGTCAAATTTTCTTGTATAACCGCGATCTTCCTGGCTGAATGCATCAAAAATATATGGAATATATTCTTTTGTTATACCAATCCCGGTATCTGTTACGTTAACAATAATATTTTCGTTGTCGCTTTCTAATCCAATTTCTACAAATCCGCTGTCAGTATATTTTATTGCATTGTCAATCAGGTTTGCAAATATTTGACTTATACTGTATTCATCACCAAATATTTTATCAAGGGCTGATTTTTTTGTAAGTCTCAACTCTAAACCTTTGGATAAAGCTTCATTTTTATATTCTCTATAGAAAGGTTCTAGAATTTTATTATATAAACCTATTGGGACCTTTTGCGGTTCATACGTTCCGGTTTGCAACTCCGACATATTTAAGATCATATCAACAGTGCGTATAATTCTTTTACCGGCATTATCTAAACTTGTAAAATAATGGGTCAAGTTTTCATCTTTTGTGGAAGTTAATTCCTCTTTTATAAGATTTGAAAAATTTAAAATCACATTCAAAGGTGATCTTATTTCATGTGACATCTGTGCAAGAAATTCAGTTTTGAGTTTATTTGCAGTTTCAGCCTTTTCTTTGGCTATTATCAATTCTTTTCTGTTATTCTCTCTTTCTTCCTCTTGTTTTTTCTTTTCCGTAATATCTTCCTTTACGGCAATAAAATTTGTTATTTTTCCATTTGAATCCTTAATAGGCGAAATTGAAGCTGACTCCCAAAAAAATTCACCATTTTTCTTTTTGTTTAAAAACTCTCCGTACCAGATTTTACCACCTAAAATTGTCTTCCACAATTCAGAATAAAAACTATCTGCCATAAAACCTGATTTTTGAATATCAGTTTTTCTGCCCTTAACTTCTTCAAGTGAATAACCTGATACTTCTGTAAACTTCGGATTCACATACTCAATTATTCCTTCTGTGTTAGTAATAACAACAGATGAAGGACTTTCTTCAATAGCGAGGGACAATTTCTTAATCTGTTCCAAAGCATTTCTTCTTTCAGTTACATCACGCAAAGATCCTTCAACTCCAATTGCTTCTCCTTTTTCATTTTTGATTAAATGCGTGTTAACCGAAGTATAAATTATTTTGCCGGTTTTTGTCTTTAAACGTACTTCATAATCAACTACTTCCCCTTTTTCTTTTAACAACTTCATCAATTTATTTCTCTCTTCAGGATCGTAATAAAATTCAGTACCAGGTTTGCCTATCAATTCTTCCGGTGTATAATCCGAATACCTTTGAATTGAAGGGCTGACTTCGGTTATCAAACCATTAATATCAGCTTGGTAGAAAATGTCCTGAACATTCTCAAATATGTTTCTGTATTTTTTTTCGCTCAATCGTAAAGCTTCTTCACTTAGTTTGCGCTGGGATATGTCCCTAATTATTAACTGGACTGATTTTTTGTTATTGTACAGAAGAGGCATTGCAGCAACTTCAACGTCAATCACATTCCCATTTAACTGAATGAATTTTTCTTCAACAACCGGGACAAATTCACCATTCATCATTCGTTTTACACGATCTGATACAAGTTCTTTTGAATCAGGATGTACAAACTGCATTGGCGAAAGCCCAAGAATATCTTTCTCGGATTTACCGCCCAATAGTTTTAATGCTGCTTCGTTTACAAATATTATTTTATTTTCAGAATAGACACCTATTGCATCTGGTGATAAATTAACAAGCAAGCGATATCGTTCTTCACTCTCTCTTAATTCTTCTTCAATAATTCTTCTGGCAATTACATTGCCGATTGTATTACCGGCAACGTATAATGCCGAAATCTCTGCCTCGCTCCAATCCCTCTCTGATTCACAATCGTCAAACCCAATAAATCCCCAGTAATTTCCTTGAACAAAAATCGGTACAAGCAATAGTGAAATTATATATTGAGACTCCATCAAGAGTCGAATATTTTCAGGAAAGTTTTTTACAAAACTTTTAATAACCTTACCACCTGAAAGTATTTCATACCAACCCGGGAATACTTCTTTGTAAGAAATATTTTGTAGCTCAGGGTTATCAATTTCCACCGAGACCTTCCCGTTAGTCCATTCATATTTCTGACTCATTAAAATTTGTTTACCGGCACTATCGAAACGATTTTCAAAAATATAAACTCTACTTACATTTGTAGAGACACCTAATATTGCTAATGCGTCATGAATACTTTTTTCAAGATCGATGCTTGTAACAAGTGTAACGGCAAGCTTAGCAACACCTTCTAACAGTTGGTCTTTACTCCTCAGCTGCACATATGCTTTTTTAGTATCGGTTATATCCCTATAAACACCTTGAAATACTAATTCTCCCTTCCACACAATTCTTGAAACATTAGCTTCTATGTCTAATATTTTACCATTTTTAGTAATTGCTTGGAATTCATACCTGGAGGATTTGGCTTTGTTGTCTACTCTCATGGCATACCTACTTTTAATAAACGGTATGCTCTGTGGGGCAACAATCTGTAACACATCAAAATTATTATTTATTACTTCTTCTTTTTTATACCCAAATAAATTTAACCAGGCAGTATTTACTAATTGCAGCTTATTATCTTTTAGCACATAGATAGGATCAGGGGATGTTTCAATAAGTGCTTTGTAGGATTCCTCACTTGCTTTTAATGCTTCTTCTGATCGTTTCTGTTCGGTAATATCTTTTGCGAGAGCAATGATAACATCTCTGCCGTAATACTTTCCTTTGAACAATCTCACATTTTTAGGAAATATTTCACCAGTCTTTTTCTTGCCCCAAAATTCAAATTCTTGATTAACTCCTTTAAACGCATTTTTAATCGAAATAGATAATTTATTAAGATCGTTCTTACCGGGTGCAGATAAAAATTCCGGTGTTCTACCTAAAAATTCTTCACGTTTATAACCGTACATCTCTATAGCACCTTCGTTCACATCAAGAAATCGTCCTCTCTTATCTTGAATGTATATTGCTTCAAGTACAGAGTTAAACAGCCCCCTATAACTTTCCTCACTTTGCTTTAAATATTTCTCGGATAATTTTTTCTCGGTAATATCTTCTATTATTCCTTCATAATATAGTGTCTTCCCTTTTTCGTTTTTTATTGCCTTGGCATACTCTCTTACATAACCTAAAGAACCATCTCTCTTTAACCATGCGGATTCATAATCATTCACTTCTCCTTTTTTTTCGATTGCTTTAAGAAACTTTTTACGTGAATATTTTTTATGTAATCCTTCGTTATTGAGATTTCTTTTTGATAAAGCAGCAAACGATTTGAAGCCAAGCATTTTGACAAGTGCCGGATTAGCACTTATTACTTTGCCTCCCGGAGTTGTTTTATATAAACCTATCGGGAGATGGTTAAATAAATCTTCGAAATGATACTCATTATTTTTCTCATCATCTCTCTTGTTGTCTTCGCTAATAGATGTGATCAAATAATAGTTTATTTTTGATTGTTCGTCGGGGTCTATATAACAGATTGCCAAGTTAACATCAACAATATGTTTCCCTTTTTTGATACCGATAGTACTAGTCCACCATTTATTCTTTTTAATATGTTCCTTAATCGATCTAAAACTAATCTTCTTTTGACCATGATTAATAATATCGAATAGCTGTTTGGAAAGTAATTTTTTCTTCGGCAAGGATATACTTTTGCTGAAAGAGCTATTGCAATATAGCATCTGAAATTTTTCATCGGTAATAGCTAACGGCAGTGATAGTTGATCGAATAAACCGGTGAAAGAATTTATATTAAATTTTTCTTTGAAGGTTCTTTTCATTTGGAGATATTCTTTCAATACCTGATTTTAATGTAAATCAAAATAGAATTCAAAACAAGTATTGCTTGATTATGCACAAGATACTCTAGTAATTATATGAAAACGAATAAACTAATATTAAGGAGTAAAAATTATAACTGGGGAAAAAGAATAATGATTTTTAATACCTTGTCGTAGGATTTTACTACTCTCAATCTGCTAACTAAAACAATAATGCCCCGGCACAGTCATGTATCGAGGCATTTTTTTGTGGGAGCTAATGGATTCGAACCAATGACCCTCTGCTTGTAAGGCAGATGCTCTGAACCAGCTGAGCTAAGCTCCCAAAAATAAATTATGTAAAAGAATCAATTGTAGAGAGTCTGTTCAATCACCTGAACTCCGCTAAGCGGGACAGGCACCTGAGCTAAGCTCCCATTTTACAACTATCAAAATTTCAAAAAATTGCGAGTCAATTATAGAATTTTTACTCCAATTTTCCAAACAATTTTAACTAAAGAGCGGGCGACGGGACTCGGACCCGCGACTTGCAGCTTGGGAAGCTACCACTCTACCAACTGAGTTACGCCCGCATACTACAAACATATCAATGCTCTTTATCTATTTCAACCATTTTATTTATCTTTGCATAAATTTTTTTTAATGAAACGACTCGATAAAAAACAGAAACAATATTTAGAATTAATCTCGCTTATATCGATAATTATTATAGCGATATTATCCTGGGAAACATTCTTAATTTATCCTATCAAACTTATTGTTGTCACCTTGCACGAAATAAGTCATGGTATTGCTGCTATTTTGTCCGGTGGTAATGTTGTATCCCTGGATATCGGCTTAAACTTAGGCGGAGTATGTATAACTGAAAATGGTAATCAAATTTTAATTGCTTCATCCGGTTATCTCGGAAGTTTCTTGTTCGGGTCAGCAATTTTTTATTCTGCTTATAACTATAAATACGGAAAATGGATTTTATTATCGATCGCATCGATTCTTTTTATTTTCATCGTTAATACTGCCGCTAATTCAACATTTATCCTAATCTCAACTTTATTGATCGCCACATTAACTTTAGTAAATTATTTTTTACCTAAAATTGTTTTTAATTACCTCATAAAATCAATAGGGCTAATAAGCTGCATATACGTCATAGTTGATATCAAGGAAGATCTATTATCGGAATCAGTAATGGCTTCCGATGCGGTAATAATAGAAAACTTAACCGGGATCAATTCTTATATAATTGCTGTTACCTGGTTAATAATTTCAGTTATAGGGATAGTATTTTTAATAAGGCAAGGATTTAAGAAAGGAATTAATTATTAACTGTCGGCTTTGGATCTTTAACGTAACGTAATATAAATAGTCCTACTAAGAAGAAAGCGCCGATTGTGAGTATTGCAACTCTTTGATTGGAAGTTAAATAACTGACATAACCAAAAACTAACGGGCCAATAATTGCAGAACTTTTTCCAAAGAAAGAATAAAAACCGAAAAATTCTGTTTTCCGGTCGAATGGGGTTAACTTAGACATCATACTTCTGCTTGTTGACTGAGTGGCGCCCATAACGCTGCCGGCTAAAAGTCCAACCAAATAAAAACTATTCCGGGATAATTGTAATGCATCATAATTTAATTCTGAAGACAACCAGCCCATTACAAAATTTGTCGGGTCGCTAGAGAAAAATGCGATTAGAATAGTAACCAACCAGATTATTAGCGATAGTACCAAGGATTTTTTTTGTCCGTATGAATCGGCAATTATTCCAAACAGAACCGAGCCAACTATTGCAGTTGTTTGAACGATAATAAAAAATATTATCAGTTCTTCCATAGAAAAATTTAACGTTGTGCTTGCGTAGTTACCGGAGAAGTAGATAACTGTATTAACACCCTCAATAAAAAAGAAGTAAGAAAGCAAGAACATGGCCAGGTTTTTATAGTTCTTAAGATGTGTGAGTGTATTTGCAACTCTATTAAAACCGATCTTTAAATAATTCCTTTCTTCCGATGTCTTTTTTCTGCTGTCATTAATAAATATGAATAGAGGTATTGCAAAAATTAGAAATATTAGTGCAGCCATCGGGAAAGTTTCTTTAATCATTTGTTTCTGGATAAACGGAAGAGCGATTGCAAGTGTAACGAGAGAACCTACGTAACCCATTGCAAATCCGTATCCGCTAACTCTGCCATAATTTTTGGGAGAAGTAATTTCAGGTAAGAATGCATCATAAAAAACCAGCCCGGCTTCAAAACCGATGTTCGCGGTAATGAACAAAATTAATGCGGTAAGTATATCACCCTTACCGATAAAAAAGAGAAACGCGGTTGATATGATGCAGAGAAGTGTAAAGAATAACAAAAATCTTTTTTTGCCGGCTGAATAATCGGCTATGGCTCCGAGTATAGGTGAAATAATTGCAGTTATAAGCATCGATATACTTGTTCCTATACTCCAATAAAAATCACCGATAGGTTTTCCTTCAACCACAGTCTGTTTGAAATAAACAGCGAAAAGAAAAGTTACGACTACAATTGAATACGAGGTGTTGGCAAAATCGAATAGTGTCCAGATAAAGATGCGAGATTTCTCTTTATCAATAAATCTATGATTATTTTTTTGTAACTGACTGTTCAATAAGACCTCGTCCGGTTTTTTTTAATGACCCGGATTTTTTTAGATCGGATAAGACCGCATCAAGTATGCCATTTATGAATTTATTACTGTTGGAAGTAGAATAGTCTTTTGCAATTTCGATTACTTCGTTTATTGTAACTTTAGGCGGTATATCGGGGAAAAAAATAATTTCGGCAATACCAATTCTTAAAAGAATACGATCTATTAATGCAATTCGTTCCATTTCCCAGTTTGCAACTTTTTCCTGGATCTTTTGATCTAACATCTTAGTATTAGCAGCGCACTGATTAATTATTTGTTTTGCAAATTCAATATCGGTTTGTGAATTCAGATCGGATAATATACCTTCGGTAAGATTGGTTAATCCCTCGCCATTCAGTTCATATGCATAAAGAACTTGTAATGCCTTTTCCCTCAATATTCTTCTGTTGGATTTTCTATTCATCTTGTCTAAGAACTCAATAATTTTTGTAAAAATCTACTATACTATTACTTAAAAATAAATATCTCTAAAAGAATTAACGAATTATTAATCTGCTTAAATCAACTTTTTATAAATTTCTCATTGTGCCGGGTATATTTTTTTAATTCTCCCTATTTTTTCAAACGTTCTTCCGCTATGTGGTTTGAAGCAATATTAGTAAGCAGCTTTTTCTCTTTCGATATTTGGAATACATGCTTAATAACATAGCCGCCCCGTTTTACTATCAAAAAATATATAATTATTATATGCCAAATAACCAAAACAAAAGCAGAGCTACACTTTCGCGTGTTCTATAGAAGATAGTTTTTTCAAATGTTAATGTATGACCGGAAGAAATCCCTTCGGCATTAACATCAAAGAATTTACATATTTGCAACACGCGCGTTAAATGGAAATTATCAGAAATAATTAATACCGGATTATTCGAACTGGCAATCATAGGATCAAATTTAATGTATTTAATTTGCTCGTTTGTCTGTTGTGTTTGATTTTCAATAATCATTTTATTTTTTTGAACACTTAGATCTAACAATAGCTTTTCTGCGGCTTCTGCTTCAGTTATTTCACCCGGTGCATTTCCGCCGGTTAATATGATCTTATCAATGATACCCCTTTTATAAAGATCATATGCTTTTCTAATCCTCCCTTCGAAGATAGGACTTGGCTTCGCTTTACTCCACACAGCAGCACCAGGTATTAATCCATATTCATACTTCTTATATGCCAGATTTTCTTCATCATAAATCTTGACGTTCCATACCACGAAAAGTGAAAAGATCATTAGAATTAAGATTGCAAATACTGTTCTTAACAAAGCTCTTAGTTCAAACAATCTTTCAATCCCCAATATTATACCCCAGATATATATTAAACTGTACACACTCATAAAATAGCTGCTTATAAAAAGAAATCCGACATATACCTTTTTCAATGGAAAAGAAAGCAAATATTCTTTTGCATCGATTGGTATGACAGTATTAATAAGATAAACTATTAAGAGGGAAACAATAGATGCAGTATTAATAAACAATATAAAGTTAATTCTATTTTTATCTATTAGTACCTTTCTAAATGAAATAATCAATAGTCCAATAATATGAACTGACGTAATCAAAATATTGAGAATATTCCCGACATAGTCTAACGTGTAACTGGTTAGTTCTAAGTCATTCATTTTGTACTTTAAATACGATAGCGTAATAAAATTAATGAGGGACAAAAAAATGATAACTATAAATTTTGAATTTTGTAATCTGGCTTTCACAACTTACCTAATTAATATCGATCGGATTTATCAATATGTTAGCTTTAGTTTTATCTTCTGAGTATTTAACGATGGAATTAATATTAAATACATTTTTAATATTAATCTCATTCAAAACATCTTTTTTCTGCCCATTTAATGTTATAGCACCATTTTGCATAAGAACAATTTCTTTTGAATAAATACCTACTAAATTGAGATCATGTGAAACAGCAACAATAGTTAAACCTTCATCCTTATTTAATTGATGAAGCAAGTTGAATATTTTAAGTTGGTGTTCAATATCAAGGTGCGAATTCGGTTCATCGAGTAAAATTAATTCTGCTTTTTGTGCTAATGCTCGTGCAATTACAACACGCTGCACTTCACCGCCCGAAATTTCATTTAATCCTTTCGATCTTAAATGCCATACTTCCATCTGCTCCAGCGCATCTTTAACAATTGCAGAATCACCTTTTTTCTCGAAGCCCATTAACCCTAGGTAAGGGGTTCGTCCCATCATAACAACTTCATAAACAGAATAACGAAAAACAGAATAAATTTGTTGTGGAACAAACGCTACCTTTCTTGCATAATTTTTCAACTCAATCCGGTTTTGCTCGATATTTTCATAGCGTATCTCACCCTCGGAAGGGGTAATTAAACGAGCAAGAATCTTCAAAAAGGTGGATTTACCGCAACCGTTAGGCCCAATAATAGATGTAAACGACCCTCTCGATAACTGCCAGGAATTTATATTTAATGAAAAACCACCATTATCCGAATGATTTCCATAACTGAACTTTAAATTTTTAATACTAATTAATTCCAATGGGTAATAAGTTTTTTTGTAAAAATATGAATATTTAGTTGAACGGAAAACTTGTTTTTAATTGAAATGGATAAAAAAAAGCCCCGATAAATCGGGGCTAAATATTATTGGAGTTTAAAAACTATAGGAATGGAAACTTGAACTTTGACAGATTTTCCTCTTTGTTTACCAGGTTTAAATTTTGTCTGCATCACTGCCTGAACAGCGGCTTCATCACAACCGGCACCAATTCCTTTAATAACCTCAGCTTTAACAACATCACCAACTTCATTAACGAACGCTTTAATAAATACTCTTCCTTGAACACCGGCTCTTTTAGCAATTTCCGGATAAATAATTTTTTTCTGAATTGCTTCGATTCCGCCAATTGGTTCGGGTGTTTCTTCAACTGCAACGAAAAATACAGCTTCGTCTTCTTCAACTTCTTCATGTTTCGGTGGCGGTGGTGGTGCACTTACCTGTTCATCAACATTCAATTCGGTTTCACCAATAGCAATATCTTCAAGTACATCGTCTGAAGGAGCTTCGATTGGAATAGGCGGTTTGGGAGGCGGTGGTGGTGCACTTTCTTGCTTTGTGTTTACGACATCTTCAACATTAACTAATTCTTGCGGACCTTCAAGTTTTACTTCCTCTTTATCGAATGTAGGGAAATACTTGAATGCAACAATAATTAAAGCTAAAGAGACTATTACACTAATCTCAAGAACTCTTTGATACTTTAATTTTAGATCTACCTTCGGATTTTTCTTTAATGCCACGTTAACCTCCTATGTTCCCCAAAAATCGATGACTAACTTAAAAAATCAGCTGAGTAATGTCAATCAATACAACAAATTTTACACATCCAAAAAAACTAAGTTCCCGGTTAATCAATGCTGTCAAAAAGATACTATTTTTTTGCATTCTTTATAAAAGTTCTAGCAATATAAACCCCGGATAATCCGCCGAGCGTATCAGCTACCCAATCAAAAAAGTCCGCGTATCTACCGGGTACAATTATCTGGTGTATTTCATCGAGACCAGCATATATGGTTATAAATAAAAACGTAAAAAGTGCTGAATAATACGACAATTTAGATATTTTCTTTTGGAAATGGAGACTCAGTTTTAGCATTATTGCTAAAACAGTATAGGCTAGAAAGTGTTCAATCTTATCCTGAAGCTCAAATAATTTTTGGACAAAATGCTGGGGTATCGTTGTAATCGTAAATAAAGTTATCCAATAGAGAACTAAAGGAATATATACGTATTGAACAGTTTTTGATTCTAATAATTTATATAAACGAATTGAAAATGAATTTGATTGCATATGGTATTTTTTCTGAAAGATCAGTTGAAGTATATCCATACTCACTTTTCTCTTCTAGTAGAAGATCGGCTGCAAGACTATGAATATAAACTGCTGAAATAATAGATTCTTCAATATCATGTGATTGTGAAATAAAGGCTGATATAACACCAGTTAAAACATCGCCGGTGCCAAATTTTGCCAATCCCGGATTCCCGGCACTATTAATAAATGACTCCCCTTTAGGATTAAAAATTATTGTCGGTGCACCTTTTAAAACCAAATAGCAGCCGGTTTCTTCAGTAAAGGAATAACCAAATTGTAAAAGATTATCTTCTACGTGTTTTAATTCAAAGCCAAGCAATTCTGCAAATTCTTTGTGATGAGGAGTGAGCACTTTACCCTTTAAACTTAATTTCTTGTATTCCTCTTTTCCGATAGCGTTAAGTGCATCTGCGTCAATTACAAAATTTTTCCCTTTGTATTTTTGAATTAATTCAATTACAAATTTTTTTGTCTCTTCTTCCCTTCCAATACCGGGTCCAATTGCAATAACGTCCGCCCAATGAATTCTTTCATCAAGTTCTTTTAAATTTTGTTCTTTTAAATACCCCCCGGATTGATCATCATACGACAAAACAATAGCTGAATCAACTTTTTGGTTAGCAACATTTGCTATCGATCCCGGGAAAGCTAAATAACAAGAGCCGGCACCAGATCTTAAAACTGAATTAGTAGTTAAAATAGCAGCGCCAGGCATTTTTGACGAGCCGGCAATTACTAAAACTTTTCCGGCGGAATATTTATGAATATCCAGATTCTTGTTTGGAAGATTAAGAAATGCGTCTTCCGGTTCTATCAAATAATTTTTAATAGTTTGTTTCTTATAATATTCTTCCCCGATTCCAATAGAACCTTTGACAACGTTACCACAGTTTAGATAACCTTTTCCATAGAATAAACCGGTTTTATATTCGGAAAGAGTCACTGATAAATCTGCTTCAAATATAGTTTCCCCGGAAGAATTTTCTAAATCGAGACCGGTAGGAAGATCAACTGCTACTTTAGAACTATTTAAAGTATTCAGTTTCTCAACTATACTTTTGTACGGTTCAGCCAGATCACCCCTTGAGCCGGTACCAAGCATCGCATCCACTATCACAGAACATTCTTCCAGTACAGACAAGTCGCGTATCGATTCATAAATATAGAGCTTTGATTGGGGCTGATCATTTATAAAATTTTTCAGTATCCTAAAATTTGTTAAGGCGTCCCCTTTCAATTCTTCTTCTGCACCTAATGATATAACACGAACTTCAAAATCGTTTATCATCAATTGCCGGGCTAATGCAAATCCGTCTCCACCGTTATTCCCTTTTCCACAGATGATACCAACAATTCTGTTAGATAGATTGTCACCTAAATTCGCTTGCAAAGCATCATAAATGCTTCTGGCGGCATTTTCCATTAATACTATGCTTGGCATTCCAAGTGTATTGATAGCATATGCATCTGCATCACGTACTTGCTGAGCAGAAAATAACGGTATCATTTTTTTACTCGAATTCTTTTGAAGGAAAAATAAGAAAGTATTCGGTTAATTTAAATCTTTTACAGAGTGATTACGGATGTAATTAATTTTAAAAGCAAATCGGGAAAGATACCAAACGTCAATACCAATGCACCTGAAATAATTACGGATGATAAGCTGTACGGAGTGACTTCAATTTGAAAATTCTCTGATGATTCCTTAAAGTAAATATAAACCACAACTCTCAAATAAAAATAGACACTTATCATACTTGATATAACACCAATAATTGCTAACCATGTTAAACCGCTTTCTATTGCACCAACAAAAACATAATACTTACCAAAGAAACCGGCCATTGGAGGGATACCGGCTAACGCAAACATAAAGAGAGACATGAATGCAGAAAGGACCGGACTTTTTTGATTCAATCCGGCATAGGCATCAATATCAATCCTTGAATCATTTTCACCTTCTATAATTGAGATAACCGAAAACGCACCGATGTTCATGAATGTATATGCCGCAAGATAAAATATAATTCCAGAAATACTATAACTGTTCGATGCCGCCAATCCAATTGCCATATACCCGGCATGTGATATTGATGAGTATGCAAGCATTCTCTTTAAATTATTCTGGGAGAGTGCAATTATACTTCCCAACAGCATCGACAAAACAGCAATCGCAGAAAAATACGGTTTGAAAATGTTAGGTGCATTGTTGGCAAATATAGCTGTCAATAAAATAATCAATACACTAAAGGCAGCAGATTTACCGGTTGTGGACATTAATCCCGTCACTGTTGTTGCCGAGCCCTGATAAACATCAGGTACCCACATGTGGAAAGGAACTGCGGCTATTTTAAAACTAAACCCGATTAAAAGTAATAGCGAACCGGTTATAAAAATAATATTGCCTGAATAGATTGAAAAATTTTCTACAATCTTAATAATACTGGTGGTTGAAGTAACACCATAAATCAATGCAATTCCGTAAACGATGAATCCCGTTGCGAAAGCACCGAGCAAAAAGTATTTCATCGACGCTTCGTTTGCTGATAATTTTTTTCTGTTAATACCGGCAAGCACATAAAAACAGATTGACATCAATTCTAGACCAAGGAAAACCATCAAAATATCTTTGGAGCCAGCCATTATCATCATGCCGAGAACAGAAGATTGAATTAAAATGTAATATTCTCCGTATAGAGTCCCGTATTTTTTCAAATAACCGATCGAGCTCATTACAACGAGCATAGCACCAATATTAAAAATAAAATTAAAGATTGCCGGTTTACCGCCAACCTCTATCATTCCGCCAAATAAAATTCCTTGCTCATAAATATTTATGATTGAATAAAGAGCAGTTGAAAAGAATAATAATATCGATCCCCAGGCAAGAATTTCTTCGCTCTTCTTAACGGTTATCTCGATAATTATCGAGAGAATTATTCCTAGACCGATGATAATAAACGGCATCAATTGTAAATATTCAAAATTTGATAATGGCATAATTACTACTTTAATAGATTTATTGTATAAGTACTAACTTGCTGTAAAATAGTCTGGGTAGAAACTTCAGTTAATTTCAAAAATGTATTCGGGTAAATGCCAATCCAAACGACAAATATGAAAATTGGTACAAGAACAATTATCTCCCGTAAATTCATATCCGGTAAATGATTTGCAAGTTCCGGATTTTTAACTTCACCGAACACAACTCTTTGGTACATCCATAATAAATAGACAGCGGCAAAGATTACTCCGCTTGCAGCAAAAGCCGTGAACCACCAGTTGTTTAACACAACAGATTTAAATGAACCTAATAAAATTAAAAACTCACCTATAAAACCATTTAATCCCGGCAAACCGAC
>DYJK01000059.1:0-1554 GCA_020723165.1 Melioribacter roseus
GATCTACATGTTGGAAGTATAGCAATTAGGAATTTTATAGAAAAGAAGCAGCCACTCCTAACATTGCACGGTCACATTCATGAATCTTCTCGATTAACCGGTTTCTGGAGAGACAAAATAGGAAATACAAATTGCTTTAGTGCGGCTTATGATGGCAGCGAGTTTGCAATAATTAAATTTGATTTAAATGATTTGGGTAAAGCCGAACGTCTGCTAATTTAATTTACCCGGCTTTTCAGTTTTAGCGGTCTTGCCGCATCTGTAATAGCTCCAATTTTTACCGCATAACTATTTTTACTTTTAATATCTTCATCGGTTACAAAGTGAACATCTAATAGACCTTGAGATTTGTAACCGGTGCGTAAATAATTAATCTCACTTAAACACAAACTCCATCCTTCAAGCCAATGATTTAATTCATTAATCAATGTTTTATCTTTATCTATATGAATTATCAGATCAATATCACTACCCGGACCGGAAACAGCATTTTTCGTACTGCCAAATACATACATACCTTTAACACCAAATCGTTTGCCATCCAGTTCCGATGCTATCTTTTCAGCCATTTTCATTCTCCATCTCCAGTGATCACCGAAATGATACTCAACAACTTCGCGCACATCTTTTTCTGAAAAAACCTCGGCAGTTGGATTCATAAACATACCAAGCGCCTCCTCAAGCTCGGCATTCATCAATACTTTCAGGATCATACCGCCGGTCGATTCTAATATATCAATTACTTTTACAGTATCTTCTAAGTAATGATATTCAGGTGCAATAACACCCAGTATATTGTTAGACTTCGATAAAAATTCTTCGTTAAAGATAATCCCTTTATCATCTGGATATAACGGTAAATATCGAATACTTGCTTCAACTAAATCTTGAAAAAAATGAGTACCGAAAGATAGATCGGGTACATAATTTCCTTTTTTGCGCGCAATCTCGATTAATATTGCAGTATTATTTATATCGGAATAGGTAACACTAACCCCAAGTTTAATATCACCACGACTTCCCCATCTACCGGGTCCCATCAAAATAAATTTCCTTTTGGGAAGAAGTTTGTTCAATTTACTTATTACACGCCCAACCTGAAGCAATTTATTGCGGTCAGCTATCTCAGTGTACTTTAAAGGGTCAACGTAAACAACATGAGTAATTTCCGGTACCTTACCATTTGAAATATATTTTTTAGCTGTGAACAAAATTTTCTCATCGGGAACATCTTTGGGAATCATTTCTGCAATTGATTCACCCATAAAACTTTGTGGACGGCATTGTAATAAATAGAAGTCGTTACCATCCGACACAAATTCTATATCGACTGGTGTTTTCATTCTCGATTGCAATATCTTTAGAATTGTATCAATCTTATTCAAGAAATTGGAATTAGAAATTAATCCATCAAAAGTTACTATATATTCCTTGTTTGAATCATCAAATTCAAAATTGCTTGCTGGTCGTACCATCGTACCCTGAACTGTAGAGAATACATTTTCAAAACCCGGGTATTGATGACCTACATTTTCAAATAATTCATGTATAGTG
>DYJK01000059.1:1564-22668 GCA_020723165.1 Melioribacter roseus
CGATTCAGATTCATTTGTCTTAAGATTTATTACATCTACTTTTTTAGGTGAATACCAGATCATTTCTTCTGTTGAAACATTAACTTTAAGTTTAGGCTGACCCGGTGATACAAGTACCGGGTAATCGTCGCTCAAACGATCAACCGCCCTGGTACCTAATCCAGGTACAATTCTGACCAGACCATCTTGGCGCTTAATTCTTGGTGACCACCGAAATTCATTATTACTAAAAGCAACTCCGGCAAATGAAGGAAAGAAATAATGACCCACCTTTGTTCCAATAACTTCTTGAATCATTACACCCATCTCTTCATGAAAATCAAGCAGACCTCTTTCAGATCTATATTCGATTGGATCGGGACTAAAAGTTGACGCATAAACTTCCGCTATGGCATCCATCAATTCACTTAGTCTTTGCTGCTTTGATCCTTGATTTGCTAAAAACAGACTTTTATACTTTCCGGAGAAAGCTGCTCCCATCTGATCTTCCAACAAACTGGAACTTCTAACTACTAAAGGTCTTTCTCCAAGATCATCAAGCGCAACGGACAATCCTTTAACAATATCAGGTGGAAACTCGGAGTTTTTGAACAGTTGCACTACATGTGGATATTCAATTCTGACTTCATCAATTTCCTTGTATTTTTGCTCAAGTACTTCCTCTAAGTTATTATGCTGCATAAAGTAAAGGACACCATCAGAAGTTATATACCATGTCTTTGGAATTTTAATATCTTTAATTAGATCATTATTCTCTGATTCCTTCTGTAATAAATGATAAGCCAAAAATAAACCAGCGCTCTTTCCTCCTAATTTACCATGGCTCCCCGGAGGAAAAATCATTTTATCGATCAATTTGTAAAAGTCGGTTAACTTTACGTACTCTTTAGCAATACTTATAAAATCCAATTCCTCGGTAAAAAATCGTCTTAATAACGAAACACGCAGACCTTTAATTGTGGAAGGTGGTAATTCAAATTTTTCTGGAGCAATGTGATAATACTTCCGTATTGCCTCAGCAATATCTGTTAAGGATGTATCCTGACTTTCTACAACTTTCACTAGTGCGCTTGATTTGTCTTCCTGAATCCATTTTTGAATTCGTTGTAGAATGATATCATCCGGTAAATTTTCATCTGCTAATCTCTGTATGGTTTCAACATAATGATCATAATCAACAATTTTACGAACTTTCGTCGGCTTATTTTCATCTGCAACTTCATCCAAATTTCTCCGTGCAATACTCGTATGTTTCATCAGCATTTCAGCTTCTTCCACACCTTTCCAGCATAATAGATGAAGCATCTTTCTCATGAGGCTCATAAATAAATTTGGATCAGTTTTTCTGATCATATCCAATACAATACGCCACTCACCTTTTGCCTTACCCTGGACAGTTTCTCTTACCGATCTTAATTCTGTAAAAACATTTTTAAGTTTTTGGTGAAGGATAAAATGTCCTAACCTTTCAGCAATTGTATCTAAAAGTTTTTTCTCTTCTTTAAGGAATGGTCCGAGATCAGATTGCGGAACTTCTTCAAGGTAATAAACCGAGATAGTACCAACAATTTTTTCTTGCACAGTAATATTTGAAACTAATTTCCATTTTGTTTCTTCAAAATCACTTGTTTGGTAAACTATATCTCCATAAATGAGTTTAGCTTTACAAACATTAGGATATTGCCATGCCGGTGGTATTGCATTAATTACCGTATGGAATGCTTGTCTAAGCGAAATATCTGAACGGTTAAGGCTATCTTCAATTGTGTACAAACAATTTAACTCTTTTGCACGTTCTTGTAATTCTAAGACCAAATTGTCAATCGGTTTATGTTCATTCAGCATTTTCTGATAACTCCTTTTCCCGTTCTACCATCAACTTTGATAATTAACGGCAACTGCAATTTTACGTGCTTAATAAATTCTGTTTCAGCAACCACTTTTTGTTTGTTCAGCCAATCCCAAGCTATCTGAAACTTACCATCATAATTTATCGAAAAATAATAGACATTAAAACTTGTAAGATTGTGGAAAAAATGTGACCCCTGGCTTAAATCTACATTGATACCAAAAAGGGTGGATTCAACAATAACCTTAGCACCGGCTATTTGACTCCACTCAACCGGTATTCCCAACCATGGGTCACTGCTGCCCCATCTGCCAAAACCAATCAACAAATATTGCGTACCGGATTCGACTAAAGCCCGATTAATCTTCTCAATTTCAGCAGCTATTATCGTTGTATTTTTTTTATCAAAATTATTTGGTTTAACATAAACTATGTCAGTTATAGAATCGATTGTACCATTTCCCATCGCCCGGTCTGTGGCAACTAAATTGAGTTCATCAACCAACTCATCATCATTTATTTTAATGACTTCATCCGATACGACCATTGGTCTAACTTGTAGGAATCCAAAAAATAATCTTTGTGTTTGTTTATTAATCGTAATTGCAAATTCAATTTCTACCGGGCCATTATAAGATTCTTCACAAACTTTAACTATTTTTTTTATAAAATTATTAAAACCAAATTCATTCATATGAAGAAGCTGTGAGAAGTTGATAACTCTTGGCCCATCGATTCCTACACCCATTACTATTTTGTTGGAATTACTATCGTAAGTTGAAGCAATCAAATTCAAGGTGTTATCATAATCAGCATCACTTAAATTTAAGTTGAGCAAATATTCTGTTTCTTTAGTAGGATCATAATTTACTATCGGATTCATATTAATAGACCAAAAATTATTTTGCGTAGTCTTCATTATATCGTGCGGATCGCCAAATGGCGGTGGTGACTTTGGATAAACCGGTGAATATGACCAGACAATTCCCCCATCAACAATCGTTTTACCTAATCCTAATGCTAAATTGACTACACCATTTTCCGGTTTTTGTTTTCCGGTTGGATAGTAATTATAAGATTTAGCAACACCTGAAATGTTCGGGTAATATCTGAAATTGTGGTTTTCGCCTACAACCTCCTGGATGATTACCGCCATTTTCTCTTCTTCAATTTTGTGTTTTGATGCTTTAAAATAATCCTTGGATGCTTTGAAAAATGTTGATGCATAAACAAATTTTATCGCCTCAACCAGTTTATGAAATCGTATATCTATGTTTGGCTGGTTATTAGGAATCATTTTAGTAGCAAAAATTCCGGCGAACGGTTCATACTTTGAATCTTCAAGCATACTTGATGACCTAATGGCAAGAGGCACATTAATATGTTCAATTAATGTTCTAAGATCACCTAGTATTTCAACCGGAAGGTCAGCTTCTAAAAAACTACTTATAATTTTTACATCATTATCTGCAGAATAAGCTGTTTCATATAAACTATTTCTTTCGATGAATGCATCAAAAACATCGGTACATAGTACGAATAATCGGGGTACGGATATATCAACTTTAGGAAATTCATTACTATCAATTTTTGTCTGGATAATATTTTTAATAAATGCTAATCCTTTTGCTTTACCTCCAAGTGATCCTTCGCCTATGCAAAAGAAATTTTCTTTCAACTCATAAAATTTACGACTGAATTTAGAGATAAATTCAGTTTCGTGTGTGTTATTCATTTCGTTATTTCAATCACTTTAATAAAAAAGCCGGAAATTGTTCGATCAACTTCCGGCTATTTAACATTTTTATTTAACTATTTCAAATCATACCCAGCCGCGATCCTTGCAAGCTTGTGCAACTCTGCTAACAGAAATTACATATGCTGCATCTCGCATGTAGAGTTTCTTCTTCTTTGCTAATTCACTTACAGCAAGGAATGCAGATGTCATTTTAACATCAAGCTTTCCTAAAACTTCATCACGTTCCCAGAAATAATTCATATTACTCTGAACTTGTTCAAAATAACTGCATGTAACACCACCGGCATTCGCTAAGAAATCAGGGATTACAAAGATTCCTCTTTCTTGAATAATTTTGTCTGCTTCAGGAGTTGTTGGGCCATTCGCACCTTCAGCAATTATCTTAACTCGTTTAGCAATTTTATCTACATTATCACCCCTTACTTGATTTTCAAGAGCGCACGGCAATAAAATATCTACGTCTTGTTCTATCCAGGCATCGCCATCTAATACTTCATAACCCAATTCTTTGGCTTTGGTTTTATCGATACCTCCAAATTTATCAGTTATTTTTAGAAGTTGTTCTAAACTTATCCCTCCTAATTTTTTGAAAGTGTAAGAACACTGATCTTTCTGATCCCAACTAGAAACACAAATTACTTTTCCGCCAAGTTTCTGATAGAGTTCGATAGCATACTGGGCAACATTACCAAATCCTTGTACTGCTGCTGTTGTATCTTCAGGACGAATTCCCAATTCTTTCAAAGCTTCTCTAACAGTAAAAATAACTCCATATCCAGTTGCCTCGGTTCTACCTAACGAACCTCCCATTCCAACCGGTTTGCCGGTAATAAAGCCGGGATTTTTTGAACCGTGAATTGTTTCAAACTCATCAAGCATCCAAAGCATATGCTGTGCGTTGGTCATTACATCTGGTGCCGGTACATCATTTACCGGTCCAACATTTTTCGCCATTTGTCTAACCCATCCGCGGCAAATCTGCTCTTGTTCTTTCATACTCAAATGATGAGGATCGCAAATAACTCCTCCTTTACCACCACCTAATGGAATATTAACAACAGCACATTTCCATGTCATCCACATCGATAAAGCACGTACTGTATCTATTGTTTCTTGAGGGTGAAATCGGATACCGCCTTTACTTGGTCCGCGTGCATCATTATGTTGAACTCTAAATCCTCTAAATACTTTTGTTGTTCCGTCATCCATCTTTACGGGAATATTAAAATGATATTCGCGCATTGGATTACGAAGAATTTCTCTTGTGCCTTGATCAAGATTTAATATCTCTGCTACTTTGTCGAACTGGGCTTGTGCCATCTCGAACGGGTTGAATTCTTTACTAGCCATTATCTCCTCTGACTATATTTAGTTTTGAAATTCAACCTGGAGAACCAATCAAAAGAATATTGTGTATTCCCTTATGGCTCGTTTTCTATCCAAGTCCTAAAAAATTATGTATGAAAAATAGACAGTATAGGCTTCTTAACCAAACTGTCACTAATCGCTATTTTTGAATTATGATTTACAAATTCTCACCATATATGGTTAATTTTTTAGGCATAACAAGTTTTTATCTTATAAAATATATTGTAACGACAATCTTTAGCTGATATTTTGAGGAACTTACCGTTGAATAATTTTTTTCGATTTGTTTTGTTTTATTATCAATGAATTCTATTTTTAAGATAAACTATTCAGGGTGAACCAATGAAATTTAAATATATGCTACTTTTATTAATTCTTAGCTGTTTCTCATTAGCATCAGCTCAAAATTTACAATATCCTTCAACAAAGAAGATAGATCATATTGATAATTATCATGGGACTCAAATTGCCGATCCATATCGATGGTTAGAGGACAACAATTCCGAAGAGACCGGGCAATGGGTTGAAGCGGAAAACAAATTAACCGAATCTTATTTGAGCAGTATTCCATTCAGGGAAAAACTTAAAAATAGATTGACAGAATTATGGAACTACGAAAGATATTCTGCCCCATCAAAGATTGGTGATAATTACATTTTTTATAAAAATGACGGGCTACAAGAACAAAGTGTTGTATATATCCAAAAGGGATTGGATGGGACGCCCGACGTTTTCATCAATCCAAATACATTTTCTACAGATGGTTCAATTAGTTTGGCCGGCTTATCTTTTTCAAAAGATTATAAATATGCAACGTACTTGATATCTAAAGGGGGATCCGACTGGCGAGAAATCTATGTGATGGATGCCGAAACAAAAAAATTAACAGAAGATAAAATTTTATGGGCAAAATTCACCGGTGCTTCTTGGTATAAAGACGGATTTTATTACAGCAGATACGATGAACCAAAAGCTGGCGAAGAATTAAAAGGTAAAAATGAATTCCAAAAGTTATACTACCATAAGCTCGGTACACAGCAATCTGAAGATAAATTGATTATCGAAGACAAAGCAAACCCGAAAAGAGGTTTTGGTGCCGGTGTTACTGATGATGAAAGATTTTTAATAATTAATGTTTGGGAAGGTTCATCGTCGAATAACGGTTTGATGTACAAAGACTTAACTAAAGAGAGTAATGTTAAATGGCTCTTTGATAAATTTGATGCCGAATACAGTTTGATAGATAATGTTGGCAATATGTTTTTAATGATGACAAATCTTGACGCACCGAAAAACAAAATTATCTTAATCGATCCTGAAAATCCTTCAAAAGAAAATTGGCAAGTTATTATACCCGAATCTCAGCACGTAATTCAAGGTGCTTCATACATGAATGGGAAATTAATCGTTACATATCTTCAAGATGTAGCCAATCATGTCTATGCATACGACCTAAACGGTAAACTACTTTACGAAGTTGAGCTTTCGGGATTGGGAACAGTAGGTGGATTTGGCGGAAAGAAAGAAGACAATGAAACATTCTTCACATTCACGTCATTTACATATCCACCAACAATTTACAAATACAATGTTGAAGAAAACAAATCAGAATTGTTCCGCAAAGCTGATGTAAAGTTTAATATGGATGGATATGAGACCAAACAAATATTTTATAATAGTAAAGACGGTACTAAGATTCCTCTCTTTATAGTTCATAAAAAAGGATTAAAACTGGACGGTTCAAATCCTACTCTTCTTTACGCTTACGGCGGATTCAATATTGCAATGCAGCCATCATTTTCTGTAACACGCATCCCGCTTATTGAAAACGGTGCTGTCTATGCATTAGCTTGTTTGAGAGGCGGAAGTGAATACGGAGAAGAATGGCACAAAGCCGGCATGCTTGATAAAAAACAAAATGTGTTTAATGATTTTATTTCTGCCGCCGAGTGGTTGATCGAAAATAAATACACTTCACCAGCACAACTTGCTATCCAGGGGGGATCAAACGGAGGATTGTTAATTGGTGCCGTGATAAACCAACGCCCTGAATTGTTTAAAGTCGCTTTCCCTATGGTTGGTGTTATGGATATGCTGCGGTTTCATACGTTCACTATTGGCTGGGCCTGGGTTCCTGAATACGGTTCAAGCGATAATCCGGATCAATTTAAATATTTGTATTCATACTCACCTTTGCACAACTTAAAGAAAGGAATTGATTACCCGGCAACTATGGTAACAACAGCCGATCATGACGATCGTGTCTTTCCGGCTCATTCTTTTAAATATGCTGCCACATTACAAGAAATGAATAGTGGAAAAAATCCGACTTTGATTAGGATCGAGACAAAAGTTGGACATGGCGCCGGTACAAGTACATCAAAAACAATCGATCTTTATACCGATCTGCTGTCGTTCATGTTCTATAATATTGGATTGACCCTTTAATATTTCTGAGAATAATATTAAATGTGTTTAAAAAATTATAGAGGGATTTATGCCTTCAATTAATCTAACCGAATCTTTACGAATTGAATACCAAGCATTATTCGATTCATGTATTATCAGCTCATCAAAACTTCAAGAGATTGAAAAAGCAATTCAAAAAATTATTGCAAATAAAAATCGATACGAATCGGTATCAAATCAACTTGGAATACCCTGGTTCTTTATCGGTGTAATACACAATATGGAATCATCGTTAAATTTTAATTGTCATTTGCACAACGGCGATCCGCTTAAAGCAAGAACAACACATGTTCCAGCCGGCAGACCAATAAATGGTGCGCCTCCGTTTACATGGGAACAGAGTGCAATCGATTCTTTGGAGCTTCAAAGATTAGATAGGTGGAATGATTGGGCACTACCTGGAATTTTATACAAAACAGAAGAATACAATGGATGGGGATACAGAACACGGCACCCTGAGGTACTAAGTCCTTACTTGTGGAGTGGTTCTAATCACTATCTCCGTGGAAAATATGTTGCAGATGGAAGATGGTCAGATACTGCTGTATCAAATCAAATTGGTGCTGCGGTTTTGCTAAGAAGATTAGTTGAAAAAAATTTGGTTACGATTGACGGGACACCCGGCTTTACGAGTAATAAACCGTTGCTATTTTATTCAACCAAGAAAACCGAATATGGCGAACAACTACAGACATTCTTGAATCAATTTCCAGGTATTTATCTTTTAGTAGATGGTGTCCCCGGGAAGAAAACTTCAGATGCTTACTACAAAATATTTGGCAATTATCTATCCGGTGACCCGAGAGTGTAAACAATGATAAAAACTTTAAAACAATTAAAAAGAATTTTAATAGGCATAATCGGTACAACCATTTTAATAATCGGTGTCGCAATGCTTGTTCTACCCGGGCCGGCATTTATCATTATTCCGTTAGGATTATCTATCCTTGCAACAGAATTCATTTGGGCAAAAAAATTAACGGCAAAGTTTAAGGATAAAATTTCGGGTATGATTAAAAAGAGGTGATTGGCTGAGGTACAGTTCGCAAATTATGAAAAGTGATCTTAACCGATGTACCTTCATTTTTTTTACTTTTAACTGTAATTGTAGAACTGTTCAAATCGCAATATTTTTTTACCAATGCTAATCCTAATCCATTACCGTCAAAGTTTCTTGTGAATCCTCTTTCTTCTCGCGAAAAATTCTTATATAAGTCAGGTATATAATCATTCGACATCCCTATTCCGGTATCAGATATTTCGACAGTCAACCTACCATCCTCATCTCTATCAACATCAATATCAATCGAACCTGAGTGTGTGTATTTAACCGAGTTATCAATTACATTTCTAAAAATCTGGTTAACCGAGTATTCATCTGTAACAATTGTTGTATTCTCAATCCATCGTTTAACGCTGAACTTGATATTTTTATTTTTCGCTTCATCCTCGTATTCCTTAAAAATTAATAATAGGCAATCAAAGTAGATATCAAATTTAGATGCTTTTAATTTATACAAACCGCTTTGTACTTCAGCTAAGTTAAGAATCAACTGAACTGTCCGGATAATCCTTTTACTCGATGAACCAATTATATCGAAAGTAGTTTTTACTTCTTCTCCATAATTACCTTGCAGTTCTTCCTCAAGAAAATCGACTGAACTTAATATAGCATTTATTGGTGTCCTAATTTCGTGCGACATTTGTGAAAGAAACTCGGATTTTAATTTGTCGGATTCTTCTGCCTTTTCTTTTGCGTGTTTAAGTTCCGTCTCTTTCTTTATATGATCTGTAATGTCACTAAATGATCCTTCAATTATATAAGACCCGATAGAAGTATCCTGGCGCAATTTACAATTCAGTTGCACATATTTAGTTTCAATACCTTGAACAATTTTTAGAGAATAATTGGGAACAATTTTATTATGCATCAATAAGTTACTAATAGATGAAAATTCATCATTACTAATAATATTATTTCCAGTTAATGAGAGTTTGCCTACCTGATTATTAAGTTCAAATATTTTGTAAAATGCTTTATTGGCCGTAAGAATTTCACCATCAAGTGTTGCTTGAAACAATCCTTCTTCTGAATTATCAAATATATCTTTGAATTTTCTCTGAAGCTCAGCTATCCGCAAAGTTTTTATTACCGAATTGATTCTTAACCTAGTGTTTATTGCAACAGCTATAACTGAAAGGACACTCAAAAACATTATGAATAGTACCGCAGCAAAAATATTATCAACGAAATAGATACCATCCTTATTCACAAAAAGAGTAGCGCCAAATACTAAGTTATAATATATAGCTACTATAATTTGATGCCTAAGGTCCCAGCTTAAGAAAATCGAACTTGTAAAAATAATTAGTGCAGTAATTTGCGAATTAATTACCAACGTGTTAGGGATATAAATAATAACAGCCGTAAATGAAATAATTATTGAGATAAGTAGGGTATGTGCTAAAAGTACGGGATGTTTTTTACCAATATCAAATGTAGTAACAATCAGCACCCAGAAGGCAGAGGTTACTGCAAAGAAACGAAATGCATAAACAAATAATGAAACGTCCTTGAAATATTTAACTTCAAATATTATTGCAAACAAACCGGATAGAATAATTATCAAGGAAATAATTCGTATAGGTACCAGTAGTGCCTTTTTAATCTCCGTTTGAATTATCGCTTTCTCGATAGAAGATACATTTTCTCGTGTTCTAATATTTTTCATATCGGTCGGCAGTAAATATTTTATTACTACTGATTAATTATATAGATTATCGATTGACTAAACAATGATATGAATCACCTAGAGCAAAAGACATTGAGCACTTAATCTATAAATTAATTCATCCTCATTTTTTGAAGATGCGCGGGATAATGCTCAATACTTTTTTAAAGTTTATTATTCTTTGGAAAGGACTTTTGTTATATAATAAATTTAACAGACCTTCAATTCCTTCATAAACTTTTTGATTATATGGATGCCACCATAATTGTTTTTTGGTGAACGACAATAAATCTTTCACAATTACTATCGGCTGGGTCATTTCATCAAAGCCGAATTTACCGTGGGACCTTCCCCACCCAGATTGTTTGAATCCACCCCACGGTGTTTCCGCCATACCATGACTCATTAAATGATCATTAATAGTTACGACACCGGCTTGGATCTTTCGTGCTATCTCTTCTGCTTTCTTTTGATTCCTTGACCACACTGAACCGGTTAATCCTAAGTAGGAATCATTGGCTAATCTAACAGCTTCACCATTATCAATAAACTTCATTACCCCAACAACCGGGCCAAATGTTTCGTCTTTCATTAATAGCATATTGTGATTAACATTTGTTATAATCATCCCCGGTAAAAAATTTTTGTATTTTTTTCCCGAAGGTATTTTTGATTGCGCATAAATAACTGCCCCTTTATCCAGCGCATCTTTGATATGATGTGTAACTGTTTCAACTTGTCTTTCTGTTGTCATGCAGCCCATATCTGAATTAAAATCATTTCCGATTTCAACGTTTAGATTTTCAACTCTTCCCTTTAGCAGCAAAAGAAATTGATCATAAATTTTTTCGTGGACATAAATTCTTTCAATACCACCGCACGATTGCCCTGAATTTTGGAATCCACCCCACAGAGCACCATTTGCTGCCCGATATAGATTAGCATCATCACAAACAATCATTGCGTCATTACCACCTAATTCGAGACTAACGGGTGTTAAAGTTTTAGCAGCTTTTTCTAACAAATATTTGCCGGTTTGAACCGAACCGATAAAAAATATTTTGTCTATCCCATTTTCTATAAACGCATCACCGGCTACCTTGCCAGGTAAGTTGATAAAGTTGAACAAATCTTTTGGAAGTTCAGCGTATTCGATCATTTCTTTAATTAACAATCCAACAAGCTGCGTTTCAGTAGCAGTTTTTAATATTACGCCATTTCCACACAATAGTGCTGTTATCACTTCTGAAAACGGAATAGCCAATGGATAATTCCATGGTGATATAATTCCAACTACACCATATGGAATGCGGACTATTTTACTCCTTTTATAAATTAAGAAAAGATTTCCGGCTGATAAATTTTTATCCTTCAAAAATGATTTTGCGTTCTTACAGTAATATGATACAGCCATAGCAGCCGGTAATACTTCAGTAGCTAAAGCATCAACTTTTGTTTTGCCATTATCACTTGAAATTACTTCAGAAATTTTAGCTGAATTATTAATTATGTAATCCCGGATTTTAATAACTCTATCTACACGCTGATTAATTGATAAACTACTCCAAGCTAATTGTGCTTTCTTAGCATTACTAATAAACAACTTCAAATCATCTACACTATGTAATTTTGATCTGCCTATCTCTTCGCCCGTAGCCGGGTTATAACATTTGGTTACTTCTGGATCGGATTGTGTAAGCATTTAATACTCATTCATTTTTTATGTGAATCAAATTTGTGTAATTACTTAATCATTATAAAGAAAAAAGTTGATCGTTAATTTTTAAAAGAACGAGTGTGAAGTGAGTTAAAAGACTTGAGTTTGTTAGATTGGTTTATAATCAGTGGAAATAATTATGTTGTATTATTTGGATATATCTTCTAAAGGAACAGCAGTCTGCCTCATAGAATGAACTTTATTAGGAACGGGCAATGAAATATTTGGATTTACGTACTTCTCAAATTCATCTCTGAATCTTGTTATCATAAACTTAACCGGCCATGCAGCAGCATCACCAAGTGCGCAGATTGTATTCCCTTCAATATTATTTGCAACGTTTACCAACAAATCCAAATCATTCGACGTACCGTGACCATCTAAAATTCGATGCAATGTTTTTTCCATCCAACTGGTACCTTCACGACAAGGTGTACATTGTCCGCAGCTTTCGTGATGATAAAATTTTGTTATGCGTAATAAAACTTTTAACAGATTCGTATCTTCATCCATTACCATCACACCACCGGTACCGATAGCAGAACCAACCTCTTTAAGTGATTCGGCATCCATCTTAACACCTTCAAGCTGATCACCGCGTAATGGAGGCATTGAAGATCCCCCGGGAATTACACACTTAATTTTTTTATTACCCGGGACACCACCGGCATAATTGTAAATCAAATCAGTTAACAAAACTCCTGATGGTAATTCATATACACCCGGTTTGTTTACATGTCCGCTTATGCCAAACAGAATTGTACCAGGATGTTTCGGTGCACCGATTTTTGAAAACCATTCCCAACCTTTGCTGATTATCGGCGGTACATTAGTAATTGTTTCAACATTATTAATTGTAGTTGGGCAGCCCCATAAACCTTTTTGTGCCGGGAAAGGCGGTTTAACTCTTGGATAACCGCGGTAACCCTCTATTGAATTCATTAAAGATGATTCTTCTCCACATATATATGCACCGGCACCTTTATGAATAAACAGATCACAACTAAACTGTGTGCCGAATGTTTCTTTCATCTTTTCGCCGAGAAAACCTTTTTCATACGCAGTATCAATAGCATTCTGCATCAGCTTAATCCACTTATGATATTCACCTCGAACGTAGAGATACGCAACTTTAGCGCCAATGGCATAACATGTAATGATAACACCTTCAATTAGCTGGAATGGATTGTACTCAAATATTTGTCTATCCTTAAAAGAACCCGGCTCGCTTTCGTCCCCATTGATGCAAAGATATTTTGGTTTATCGGTTGACTTAGGCATAAAACTCCATTTAAGTCCGGCTGAAAATGCAGCGCCGCCTCTTCCCCGTAGACCAGATTTTTTTACTTGATCAATTAAAGCATCAGGTGTTTGGGCAAAAGCTTTCTTAGCAGATTGAAATCCATCGTGAGCAATATAAACATCGATTTGATTTAGATTTTCTATTTCGGGAAGTACAATTTTTTCCATTATTACAATACCTAAGCTCTATTTAAGTGAATCTAAAATTTCTTCAACTTTATCTTTGGTAAGATTCTCAAAATAATCTTCATTAACAGCAACCATAGGTGCGTAACCGCAAGCACCCATACATTCAACTTCTTCTAGGGAGAATTTGCCATCGGGTGTTACTTGCATATTTTCAATTCCGAGTTTTCCTTTTACCTGGTCCCAAATATCATAAGCACCGCGAAGCATACAAGAAACATTTGTACAAACTTGAACATGATATTTACCCATCGGTTTTGTATGATACATTGTGTAAAATGTAACAACACTCAGTACATATACTTTATCAATACCTAATACGTTTGCAATCTCTTCCATAACTTCGTTTGAAATGTAACCGTTCTGTTCCTGGGCAATATAAACGGTATCCATTACCGCTGCTAATGCGGTAGGATATTTTTCCCTAGCTAGTTCAATTCGTTTTAAATTCTCTTCGGTAAACTTAAATTCCATAAAACTTAACTCTCACTCTTACTCTTAATTATTTATCCGCTTCACCCATAACCGGATCAAGACTGCCTATGATAGCAATTACATCAGATATCATAGCACCTTTGCAAATTTTCGATAGTGCTTGAAGATTACAGAATGAAGGCGAGCGAATCTTCATTTTCCATGGTTGACCGGTTCCATTACTTACAATGTAAAAACCTAATTCCCCTTTCGGATTTTCTGCCGAGAAGTAAACATCACCAACCGGCGGATTAATTCCATAATTAATAATCATAAAATCATGTATCAACTCTTCCATCTTGGAATAGATTTCAGTTTTATGCGGAAGAACATGTTTAGGATTGTTAGCCATGACCTCGCCTTGCGGCATCTTATCAAGTACCTGGTACAATATCTTAACACTTTCTCTAACTTCGTCTCCTCTTATAAAATACCTGGCAAGACAATCGCCCTCAGCATAAGTAGGAATTTTAAAATCAATCTCATTATAAAATAGATATGGTTTAGCTCTTCGAATATCATACTCAACACCGGCAGACCGCAAATTAGGTCCGGTCAATCCAAGTGCAACAGCATCTTCCTTAGAAATAACTCCTATACCTTCAAGTCTCTCGATAAAAATTCTATTGCCGAGCAGCAGTTTATCCATTTCATCTAAAGATGAATGAAACTGGTCCAAGAAATCTTTCACCATTTTCAGAACTTCAGAATCAGCATCGGCACCAACTCCGCCGATTCTTGTGTAACTTGTCGTAAACCTTGCACCGGCGAGTTTATCGAATATCTCCTGGATTTTTTCTCTTTCCCTAAAAGTCCACATCACCATTGTAACTGCACCAACATCCATAGCATATGTACCAATTGCTACCATGTGAGCTGCAATCCTGGAAAGCTCGGCAGCCATCATACGAATATATTGTGCTCTCTTTGGTGCTTCTATTCCCAATAATTTTTCTACAGCCAAAACATAAGCAACGTTGTTACATAAAGTTGCTGTATAATCTAATCGATCCGTGTGAGGAATGTATTCGATATAACTCATATCCTCAGCCATCTTTTCATAACCGCGATGCAGATAACCTAATTCCGGTACAACACTAAGTACAGTCTCACCATCTAAACGCAAAACAAGTCGTAGCACACCATGAGTTGCCGGATGCTGGGGACCCATATTGATAACCATTTCATTTTCAAGAGCATCATCAATGGTAATATCTTTATCGGCAAGTAATCTCTTGTAAAGCTTATCGTCAGTATATACGTTTGGTCTTTGTTCCATCTTACTTTATAACCTTCGGTAGTGGCAAAGAACCCGGGATACCGAGTACCGGGAAATCTTTTCTTAACGGATGATATTGAAATCCTTCGGGCATGTACATTCTTCTTAAGTCCGGATGATTACTGAAAATGACACCATACATATCATATGTTTCCCGTTCATACCAATTTGCACCCGGCCAAACAGATGTAACCGATTCAATCTGCCATGGTTCTTCATCAAGATTAGCTTTGATTCTTAAATTAAAATTGTTTCTCAAAGAGAAAATCTGGTAAACAATAGTGAATCTTTTTTTCCGTGTTGCCCAATCTATTGCAGTGATATCTTTACACATAGCGAATTGAAGATCGCCATCGTCCTTTAAAAATTTAGCAACCTCAACAATTTTTTCTTTTTTGATTAATACGGAAAGATCGTCACGGAAATCAGTTACTTCTACAATTGAATCGCTGAATTGATTTTTTAATTTTTCAGTAACAAGTTCTTTGAATTGCATGATCAGTTCTTCGCAGTTTCAAGATTCAAAAGCGGAATATCTTGAAAGTCTCTTGCCTTGGTTTTAGAAATTTTTTGTTGAATAGTCATAACGGCATTAATCAAATTTTCCGGGCGCGGCGGACAACCGGCAGTATAAACATCAACCGGTAAAAATTGATCGATGCCTTGCACTACATTATATGAACGGTACATACCGCCGGATGATGTGCAAGCACCCATTGCTATCACCCATTTGGGCTCAGGCATCTGGTCATAAATTCTTCTAACAACTTGCGCCATTTTATAAGTAACGGTTCCGGCAACAATCATAAGATCGCACTGGCGCGGTGTAAAACGCATTACTTCGGAACCGAATCGTGCTAAATCATATTTGGGATCGGCGGCAGAAATCATTTCGATTGCGCAACATGAAATACCCATCGGCATCGGCCATACAGAACTTTTACGCGCCCATGCAATAATTGCATCAAGTGTGGTAGTAACAAATCCGTCTTTATTTAATTTTGCTTCTAATCCCATTTTAATCCCCCTTTCATAAAAATGTAAAGGAAGCCGAGTTCGAGAACTACTAAGAATATAAACATCGGGACGAAGGCAAAAATTCCAAATTCGCTGTATAGACTCTTAAATTGCACTGCCCATGGATAAACGTAAATTACTTCAATATCAAATATTATGAAGAGCATTGCTACTAAATAATACTTGATTGAAATCCTTTCATGCGTAGAACCTACCGGGTCTTTTCCGCTTTCATAGGACATGGTTTTAATTTTGTTTGATCTTGAAGGGCCGAAAATTTGTGAGGAAAATACAACTATTATAGCGAAAATTGCTGAAACTATTAGAACTAATATTATGGGGATATAATCAAGAATCATCGAATAAATATCAATTTTGATGCGAAAGATAAAATAAATGAGTGCAAAAAACAAAAAAACAAATGCAGAATTCAGAATGATGAATACAGAACGAAGAGTGTAAAACGCAGAAGGAGGGGTACAGAGTTAAAATGCCAAACTATAATATCTTTTAATTGATTTCACTTTTTATTAATTTGGTTTGGGAGTCAATAATGAATTTCAACTCAAGACAGATTCGGTTGTTCATTTTCATCGTTTGTATTGTTTTCATAGGAATTGATTTGTTTGCAACAATTTCTTCATTCTATGAATTATTAAGAATCATTTTTTACGGCATTGCAATAAACTTGATTACGGATTATATTGTTTCAAAGAAGAAAAGGAAAAAGAAATGAATACACATGATTTTATTACTCTGTTATTTGCAATAATAATATTGCCTTCTTATATATTCTATCTTTACTTAAGAAGAAAAGAAAACAGAGAAGAACAAGACGAATTGAACACTTCCGAAAAAATTTTATCAGCTTTGAAAGAATACGCAAAACAGCAACCTGACTTTGCGCAAATCCTTCACAAATTCGGCTTGCTATAATTTAAATGGGGAGAAAAATCTCTCCCCTTCCAAAAACTATCTTAACACCTCGACTAACTTTTCAATCGCTGTATCAAGTTCTTCATAGCTAATTACTAATGGCGGTAGTAATCTTAAAACTGTAGTGCCAGCCGGTAGTGTAACAACTCCTTTTTCAAGCAACTCTACAATAATCGGCTGCGATTTATCTTTTAATTCGATTCCAATCATTAAACCGATTTGCCTGATTTCCCTAACTTTTGATAAAGTATATTTCTCTAATTTTTCTCTGAAATATTTTCCTTTTGATTCTGCTTCTTCCCACAATTTATTTTCGAGCATGAAATCAATTGAAGCGATCCCCGCTGCACAAGCAAGAGGGTTACCGCCGAATGTCGATCCGTGTTTTCCCCTTTCAATTTGAATTTTATCTGAACAAAGCAGAACACCCATCGGGAAGCCGCCGGCAATCGATTTAGCAAGCGTCATCATATCAGCTTCAATCCCAATATGTTCAATTGCAAACATTTTACCGGTACGGCAAAACCCGGTTTGTATTTCATCAATGATAAGGAGAATATTTTTTTCGTTGCATAGTTCTCTAACTTTTTGGAAATATTCTTTCTGCCCAATGTTAATACCACCTTCACCTTGAACTATCTCTAATATGATACCGGCAGTATCATCATCAACAGCTTCTTTTAATTTCTCAAAATTATTGTAAGGTACAAATGAAAATCCGGGCACAAGCGGTTCAAATAATTCTCTGTATTCTTTTTTATATGTAGCGCTTAATGCACCGTAAGTTCTACCGTGAAATCCTTTCATTGCAGAAACAAATTTTGTTTTTTTGGTTACAGCACGCGCAAATTTAATTGCCGCTTCAATTGCTTCGGTACCCGAATTTGTGATGAATGCTCTTTTCAAATTTGCCGGGACTATAGAAAAAAGTTTCTCAAGAAAAATTGCCTTTGCATCGTTGTAAAAAGTGTTGGCACATGTTATTAATGTAGATGCTTGTTTTGAAATTGCCGCTACAACTTTATCGTTTGCATGACCAACATTTGCAACGCTGATACCTGAAGCCATATCAACATATTCCTTACCTTTATCATCCCATAGGCGGGCGCCTTTACCTTTTACAAAAACAACATCTCTTTTTGGATATACATCAATTTCATATTGATCAATTATTGATTTGTAGTCTTTCATTTTAACTCCAGGTCTATATTATTGTTGTTCCATTTCCATTTAAAGCATCTAAGATGGGATGCACTGTTCTACCATCAGATAGAATAACCGTTGTATCGCCCCCATCTCCCGAAGAGAGACCCTCGCCAAATAATTTTCTTAAAGCTAAAATTTTGCGTTTCATTCTCCCTTCAACTTTTTGTTCCATCGCTTCAAGTTCTGCTTTCGAGATACGTGTAACAAGCGAATTCGGATCATCTTTATCTAAGAGAAAGCCGGGTGCTTCTATCAAAGAAATTATTTTTTCAGCTCTCAATTCTGTTTGAAGCAGCACAACTATATCATCATTCTCGGAATTGATTGCAAAATTGTTTTCGTCAATCAGAGGCACACTCAATACCGGTGTGTATCCATTATTAAGAAGCAATTCTATCAATTGTTTGTTAATTGATTTTGGCTTGCCGGAAAAGTCTCTTAGCAGCAAAGTCTTTCCACCTTCCCTTACTTTAATTCCGCTGTTCCTCTTTCCTTGTATTACTTTTCCATCCAATCCCGATAATCCAACAGCATTAATCCCGTTTTGCTGGCACAACTCAACAATCCGTTTGTTCTTCAAACCGGCATACGCCATCATCATCAAATCGATTGTAGTTTCATCGCTCAATACCGAATCGTATCCCGATAACGATGTAACAACTTTTTTCTTGTAACCAAGTTTTTGTGCAAGTTCATCACGCAAAACATTTGCACCGTGCACAATAATAAATTTTTCTTGTAGAGTCGCGAGATCGGAAATGATTCCTTTCAAATTCAATTCCTTACCGCCGCCTATTTTAACTAACAACATTTATACTCCGTTAACGATTTATTCGCAATATTATTCCATCCGTCCTCACCCTCAAAAGGATTGGAACAAATAATAACTTGATCGCTTGATAACTTATAATTCATTGTGAAATAATCTTCATCCTCATTAAATTGAGAATAAACAAATGCAGCGTTATTATCTGTTAAAATTATATTCATAGCACGCACGTAAGAAGATTTTTTTGTGATGATTTCAGCACCCTTATTTAGTGCTTCTTTAATACTTCCTTTATCAAATCGTTTTATATAGTTAAAAATTTTCTCGGCACCGATTCTGCCTTCTTCTTTTATTTTTACCCCTCTTAGTTCACCGTTAAAGATGAAGATATATTTGTCATCATAGAACGGCATATTATTTTCGACAACAATTCCTTCATCCTTAAATGCACTACGGGCATGGGCAATTATTCTATTGCTCATTCCAAATTTTGTAAGATCATCTTCCCATATCGGTTTAACATTTTTATAATAGTTCCACCGTTCATTTTGCAAATAGGCAATACCCCATCCATGTCCTTGATATTCTTTGCTGTTCTTTGATATGCCGGCAAATTTTTCAAGGTAATCTGAAATTTTAAATTCTATTTTTGAATTAACGTATAGTAATCTGCACATAAAATTCTGAGTGAGTGAAACGAACGAAGAATCTCCCTACTCGAACGCGCTAGAGATTCATCCTTTTAATTTGATAATCATATAAAATTTGTGGGTCTATTCGCTGAATCGACCCAACCGAAGCAACAATAACAAAATTTCTTACACAATAACTCTAGAGATTCTTCCTACCCCGATAAACCGGCGTAGTCAAAATTACCGGGATTAAATCGGATGTAATCCCGTAAATTCCAATCCGGTTCTTTCATCAAAATCATGCATGATATTAAATGCTTGTAATGCTTGCCCGGCAGCACCTTTCATCAAGTTATCGATAGCACTTATTACAACCAACCGATTTGAAAATTCATCTTTCTTAAAACCAATATCACAAAAATTTGTACCGCTTAGTAATTTGGGCTCCGGATATCTATAAATCCCCTCGCTCTCTTTCACAATACGGATAAAAGGTTCGTTGCCGTAAGCATCACGATAAACTTTCCAGATATCTTTCTCTTGCAAATCCTTTTTCAAGAAGACGTGGCATGTTGCCAATAAACCGCGCACCATATCAATTGCTGTGGCAGAAAAATGGATATTGATTTTTTTACCAAATGAAAGTTCCTGAAGCATCTCGGCAGTGTGCCTATGCTGGGTAGGCATGTAAGAACGAACAACACCGCTTCTTTCAGGATGATGGGAACCTTCATTTGCTTTGTTGCCGCCTTCACTTGAACCGGCTTTAACTTCAATAACTGTCCGCTCTTCTTCTACCAAATCATTTTTGTATAACGGGTATAATCCCAGAATACTTGCTGTTGCATTACAGCCGGCACTCGAAATGTAATTTGCATTTTTCATCTCTTCACGATGCAATTCAGGAATGCCATAAATAAATTCATCCAGTAAATCAGGACGAGCATGTTTATGTCCGTACCATTTTTCATATTCGTTAAGATCTTTTAATCTAAAATCTGCACTTAGATCAATAATTTTGGGTGCGAGCTTTTTGAAATCATCAATTTTGTTCTGCGAACTGTTATGAGGCAGACACAAAAAGAGAAGATCGCACGATCCAAGCTCACTCGCTGAAACAAATTTCAAGTTGGTTGATTTTCTTAAGTTCGGATGGATTTTGTACACAAACTTCCCGGTGTAACTTTCCGATGTAACTTGTTTTATTTCCACATGAGGATGAAATAACAGTAATCGTAAAAGTTCTCCGCCGGTATAACCCGACCCACCGACTATCGATACTGAAATTTTACTCATCTCTTTTTCTCTGCAACTTGTAATACATATTCAGCCATTTTCTGCGGAATATTCACGCCGGTAGTTGTAACACTGTTTTTATATTCCATTGTATAGTTAACTTCGTTAACCAT
>DYJK01000060.1 GCA_020723165.1 Melioribacter roseus
AGCTGGGAAAAGGGGAAAGCCTCTTGATTGGTGATACTGTTCATGATTATGAAGTTGCTTCCGAGATTGGTGCCGATTGTGTTTTGATTGCAAACGGTCACCAGAGTAAAAGGGTTCTTGAGGAATGCGGTGTTTTAGTTTTGGAAAATATAAAAGAACTGTTGTAATTTCTCTTGCGTCTCGAGGACTGCTTCTCGACGAGACTCAAAATTTTATTGTTACTGTCAAGAAATTGTCATTAACAACCCTAAAAATATGATTGCAAAAATAACCCAATCTTATAATAGAAGATGTATTGTGTACTTCTTTTAATTGATTTAATAAAGAATTAAAATGAAAAAATTTCTAATCTGTTTTTTCATGATTGTTAGTTATTCACTTTCATATTCACAAATGCTAAATACTCATAAAGACAGTATCAATACGCGTGACGCTTTTATGAGCGTCGGGATTGGATATCCTAATTTGTTTAGAATAAGTGGTGGGATTCAAATTAACAATGACTGGAGCGTTAGTGCTCAGGCAAATTTGTATAATGATAGAAAACGCGAAAATGGGATTTATTTTGGAATGATGACATATGGTTTAAGAATATCAAATTTCTTTAATAAACCGTTTTGGGAATATTTAAATAATCTCTCATTTGAGATTAGTTATTACGGTTACAAAGATAGTAACGATAAATATAGACAACAGAGCTCACTAGAAGTAACTTTAGGAAAAGAAGAAAAATTAAAAGATCTACTAAGTATAGGTTATCAATTAGGCATCGCATTAATAGCTACTTCATATTCAAAACCATATTATTCTCCAGGTGCAAAAATCTTTTTAACAATGAATTTTTAGGAGGATCATTCCTCGACGATGCTAAAATTTTATTCCCAGCAAACTCATCGGATCAATTCGTTTGCCGTACCATTGAACTCCCCAATGCAGATGAGCGGATGTAGATCTTCCGGTTGAACCAACCTCACCAATTTTATCACCTTTCTTAACAAAATCGCCGGTCTTAACATTTAACTTGCTCATATGGAGATAAACACTTGTTAATCCTTGTCCGTGATCTACCAAAACAAAGTTACCGTTATAATAAAAATTACTACCGGCAATTCTTACAAAACCATCTGTTGCGGCATAAACGGGATCGCCTTCGTCTGCAGCAATATCAATTCCGTTGTGCGGATTTTTGGGAACGCCATTAAGAATGCGTTGGCTGCCAAACAGACCCGATATTCTCCCTTCTGCCGGTTTGATAAATCCTGATCTGAAAAGTGCAGTATCAACTTTCCCAACTTTTGATCGCGCCTCTTTCATTTTCTGCGATTCAATTTCTATTCTGTCCAATTCTTCTTTAGGAGGTGTAACATATTTATCGGCAATTTTTAGTTTTTGAATCTGGTATTCTCTTTTGGGAAGCTTAATCTTTTTTATTTCTTCTTTGCCGTTAGAATAAACTACTTTTAATGAGTGTGTGCCTGAAGCATCTCTATCAAAACCGAAAACAAACGTACCGCTTCCATCTACTTGAAGCTGGTCACTGCCGAGCCATGCTTCTGTAACATTTGTACCGGAACCAATTACAATAGAACCCGGTTTGAATTCACCGTAGAATTTTAATCCTTGTGCAGAAATAGTTAGCAAAGGGAAAAGTAATAACGATAATATTTTTATGAGTGTTTTCATTTTCTAATTACAAGATTAATAAGGAAAGGAAATTATGCAAGTCTAAAAAATTGTCCAGTAAGCAGTCAACTGGCCGGAAAAATATCTATAGCTCGAGTCATCACGCGATGTACTTCCGGCACCAATTCTTCCTGATAATATTAAACTTTTCACCGGTTGATAGTAGAAATCTCCATGCACTTCGAGCGTTAAAATTTTATTACGCGGAATAACTCCAATTTTTCCGCCGATTGTTACACGCAGTTGATCTTTTTGTTCTAACTCGTTATCAATCCAGATACTGTGGGACTCAAATGTTGTTGGCGAATAGTAGAGGTTCGATTTCCATTTGTAGTTGGTGTAATAGTATTCATATCCAATGACAAGATCACGGTAAAAATATTTCCCGAGACGGAGGATGAAATCATTACCTTCGTTGCCATCTGTAACAGAAATATATTGAAAGTTGCTGCTGATTTTTAGTCCATCTCTATGGCGGTAATAACCCTCAAACCGGTAAAGATTAGAGTAGTAACGATTGTCAATTAAGTAAGGTGAATACAAAATTAGTGACGCATCGGAATTCTGATAGACAGCTGCAAACATAATTGTATCCCGTTTTTCGAACCGGATGAATGCATCTTTCTCATCACGTTTTAAGTAATTGCGTGCGTTACTGATTCCGAATCCAGCACCCATGTTTAAATTTTTCCCGAGACGAACAATAACATGTCCCTTGAAAGTAGTAAAATCAATATCGCCGGTAAAATTATATGTGCTTGTAACATCTTCATCCAAGCTAGTGGCTTTAGCATTAAGAGTTGATCTGCCGAATGTTATGCCGAGGGAGATAAAATTTGTTAGACCCATTTCCAATCTGCTGCCGATTGAGAAAATTCTAAAACTAAGGTTATCGGCATAGTATTGAATGAACGGAGCGAGGCCGAGATAATTTGGAAATGTTTCGAGTATAGCTGCAATACCGGTTATAGGAAGCCATCCCTTTCTTTGTTCAACCATACTAACTTGTGTTGAATCGAGTTCCCATTCATCAATTAACATGTTATAGATTGTTCGTGCTGAATCGTACTCGGTTGCTTTTGCATACGAATCGGCAAGATAAAGCCGTGCTTCAAAATCAGTCGAGTCTTCTTTCACCAAATCATTAAATTCCTTTACCGCCATTAACGTATCATCTAAAGCATAATAAACTTTTGCACGCTGCATGGCAGCTTCATAATTGTAACCCTGGTTAAGAACTTCGTTGTAAGTATCCAATGCTTTTTGGAACTCTTTGGCGCAGAAAAGAACATCGCCGTATTCTTTTAAAATAAGAATGTTGGGTTCAGCTTTTGATAAGAATTCCTCATAATAAGGAAGTGCAGCGGGACAGTCTTCATCTAAAACGCGTTTTCTGCCTTCTTCAAGAATTGCATAATTCTTTTCTTCTTCAGCACGCAGTTTCTGCCAATCGATATTAGATTGGAGCTTAATAACATCATCGTTGGTGGGATCTATATCTTTAGCTTTGTCTGCCATCTCTTGTGCACCTTCAAAATCGCGATCGAGCAGTTTGAGTGACCCTATTGAAATGAGTGCATCAAGATTGTTTGGTCTGGATTTCAAAACATTTTCAAGATACTCCCTTGCAAGTTCTATATCCCGGTTAATCCAAACAGATACTTGAGCGCGGAACAATTGGTAATCGAGATTATCGGGATAATCTTTTAAGAGGAGATCGGTAATATCAATTGCCTTATCGAAATTTCTACTCCATGCCGATATGCGAGCGTAACGAAATCGTAATTGCTGATCTTTTTCATCCGGGTAAGTCTCAAAATATTTGTCGAGCATAACCATCGCACTGTCGTACTCTTGCAGATATTCGAAATACTCGGCTACCAATTTTAATGCGTCTTTGTCAGTTTCATCTCTAAAGAGTTTTGCTTTTGCAGAATCGAGCTGCTCACGGTAAGTTTTTTCCCTATAATCAGTAACATATTTCCACTTTTCCTGGTAACGAGGATCTTCTGCTTGTGTAATTCCGATAACTTGTAATTGCTGGTAAGCTTCTTCCAATCTATCGGCGGCAATTAATTCTTCAATAAGTTTATAGCGTGTTGCAACATCATCCGGCTTTCTTCTTAAAATTCTATAGTATCTATCGATCGGGTATTCTTTTTCAAATGCGCGTGGGTCTTGTTGGGTTACATATGCTTGCCGGTTAACAATATCTAGTCCGTCTTGTGCTTCTTTAAAGAAAGGTTTGAAACTGAGAGCGGTTTCGAATGCTTGTTTAGCAATAGCATATTTGCCTAACCACATCGTAAAATATCCGTAACGGCTCCACAATCTCCAATCATCGGGATAACGTTCAACATATTTTTTTAGAATTTTTTCACCTTTAACAATGCTGCCGGTGTGTGAAAGAATTTCTGTATATCGGATTATTTCATCGGGAGATGCGTTATCATCGCGTGCAAGATATTCATCATACCATTTTTCTGCATCGGGCCATTTTTCCATCCACATGTATGATTTACCAATCTCAAGGTAATTAAACGGATTTTCAGGATTGATTGCAATCTCTCTCAAATGCCCGTTAATCTTTTTCTCAAGCAGTGGATACCAGATACCGATGAGCCGTGCAAGGTTTTGTTCGTACTCTGCACGTTTTTGTGCGTCGCGTGTTTCAAGAGCAATAGCACGCCGGTAATCCAAACGAGCATTGAAATATTGCTGGCGTTTTTCATAGCACGTAGCCCTGAGATTATACCCTTCTGCTTCTTGCGCATTCGCAGAAATGTACTTATTAAGCTGATCTATTGCCTCGCCGTAGCGCCCGCCTTGCATATGGGAAAGGGCTGTCCGTTTTAATGCAGCTATATCGGTTCTTTGCGGTTGTGCAATTATCACACCGTAAATGAACAAAACAAAAACAAGTAACCTAACAAACCCTTTGTTCATTAATTGGATTTCGAAATTCTCTTTTGGTAAGACAAAGTTATTAAAATTCACATAAATATTATACTTAAAACTATGCCAATTTGGTGTGCTGAAATCACGTGTAATTGAATAGAAATTATCTGTTTTGGACTCAGCATAGTCTCAAAAAAATAAAGTGGATTAAAATTGGAAATATAAGTTCGTACCTTACTAATATTCATTGAATTGATTTATATATAGTATCTTCATATTTTGAAAACGGAAGTAATATAAAATATATGCCAACAATACTATTAGTTCTTGGGTGGAGATTCTTCTTTTACTCTAATGAAAGTAACGAACCGATACATATTCATTGCCAAAAAGGTGATAAGGAAGCAAAATATTGGTTAGATACCCAAAATTTTGATGTAAGAGAAGAATTCAGTCTCAACATGAACAGCAGAGATAAAAGAGAGGTTAAAAAGATTATTTTTGATTATTTTGAACATATAGAAGAGCAATGGAAACAATTTCATAAGAGAAAATGAAACTTAAGCAGCAACACAAAATTTCAAAAATAAATTTTTCGGGACGGAAACTGTTTTTAATTATCGATGGAACGCAATACGAATTTTTGTTATCTAACATTTCAGATAAATTGTCTAATGCGTCAAGGGCAGAATTAGAGTATTGTAAGATTTCCCCTTCCGGATATGGTCTACATTGGCCTTTATTAGATGAAGATTTATCTATCGACGGATTGATGAGATCTAAAAAATCAAAACATAAATTGTTGTACAAAGAAAAAATCTAAATACAACTTACCTTATAAGTTAACCTTCGATAAATTGTATATTCTATATAATTGCAGTTTTAAAATTGGAAATAGATAAACGGTTGTATATCGGCGGATTTGAATTGTGCAGCGATCCATATCACAACGGCTAACAAAACAGCTTTTCCAACCATCGGCATACCAGCAATAATTTTTAGTACTTTGTTTTCAAACTTTACCGGCATGAAATGAAAAACATAACCAATTAGCATAAGTGCAAAAATTATCGGCATCTTTTCGATGAACTGGGTGAAAACTTCTCCGTGGAAGAATGTAAATATTTGCTCAAGAATATCTTTTACACCTTGCAGATCGTAAGCGCGGAAAACTAAGAAAGAAAATGCAACCAAATGGAATGTTATAATCACCTGGAAGAATCTTAAAAACGGTGTGTTGTTAATTTTAAGTTTGTTGTAAATGTAAATTTTAGGTTTCTGAAGAAGTAAACCAATCGACATGTAAAATCCGTGAATTACTCCCCACATTATAAAATTCCAGCCGGCGCCGTGCCAGATACCGCAGACAAGAAAAGTGAGAAAGAGTGCTATCACATTAGCCCAAACTCTAATTGAGCGCATTGAGAATTGTAATGGTTTGAAAAGATAATCGAGCAGCCATTTGGAAAGTGAAATATGCCAGCGCCTCCAGAAATCCGCAATACTTGTCGCCTTGAATGGCGAGTTGAAATTATCCATCAGTCGGAAACCAAGGAGGAGGGCAGTACCTATTGCCATATCTGAGTAGCCGGAAAAATCGCAGTAGATTTGTAGTGTGTAACCGTACAAAGCGAGCAAATTTTCAACACCGGTGAATCTTAACGGGTAATCAAAAATTCTATCTACGAAATTTATACTTATGTAATCTGCTATTATCACTTTTTTAATTAAACCCATAGAGATTAAAAGTACAGCTTTCCCGATATCATCTTTTGACAAAACCGGGTCTTTGTTAATCTGCGGCAGAAATGCAGATGCGCGGTCGATCGGCCCGGCAAGAATGTTAGGGAAGAAGAAAACGTAAAGAGAAAAATCACGCAAACTATCTGTTGGTTTCAGTGTGTCGAGGTAAATATCAAAAACATACGTTAGTGATTTGAATGTATAGAACGAAATTCCAATCGGCAGAAAAATAGCGAGCGGTTCAATTTCGTTTTTAGAGATATCATTAATAATTTCGATTATAAAATTTGTGTACTTAAAATAGCCGAGCAGACCTAGATTAAGAACAAGTGCCAGGAGAAGGAATAATCTTTTGTAATTAAAATTTTCTGTTGAAGCAATCCACTTGCCAAAGTAAAAATTAGCGAAGGCAGAAACGATCAGAATCAGGAAATACAATCCAGCCGATTTGTAATAGAAGTAAAGTGAGAAAACTATAACCAATCCAAGCCGGAAGTTTTTGTATTTGCCAAATACATTGTAGATGATCAAAAAGAAAAAGAAGAGAAAGAGAAAAAGAGAAGTACTGAAGATCAATGGATCATCAGGAGTGTAAGCAAGTAATTCCGGTATTTTATCAAACTGAATATTAGAGAACATATTGATCTATTAGAGTGAAAAAGAATGTCTCTGCGTTTAAATCTTTAACGACAAAAAATGCAAATAAATCGCAACTCCAGCATAGAGGTAAAAATAAAATCATTTATTTGCCGAGTTTTGAATCAACAAGTTTTTGAAGATCACCGACACATTTCAAACGCAGCAGTTCGTAGCTTTTGAATTTCACTTTGAAATTTTCTTCGACAGCAAGAATGATGTTGATATGATTGAGTGAATCCCAGCCGGGCACTTCCGGCGCGGTTGTTTCATCGTTGATTTCAAAATCATCGAGGTTGAGCTGTTTGAGTATAACTTTTTTTAATTCGGGTGAAATCATTATCTACTCCATACTTGTGGGTCGTTACCCTCAATTATTCTTTCTTTATTTGTCTTTCTGCTTGGTTTGCCTGACGAACTTTTAATTAGCCATCTTGGCGGAACAAGATAAACTTTATGAATATTAATATCGATCGACATCCCGGCTTTTAAAATATCGAGCCGGACTTTTTTCTTTGCTTCTTCGGATTGATCTTCAACTTCCGCAATAACAGCCACTTGTTCGGTACCCATATCCAGGTCTTCTTCGCCGAATGCAATAATCCTTCCGTGAATAACACCCGGTACATTGTTCATCGCATCTTCGATATCTTCAGGATAAATATTTTTGCCGGCAACAATAATTATATCTTTCTTTCTGCCTATTACGTAAAACTCGCCTTCCCATCTAAATCCGTAATCTCCGCTGTAATACCAATTATCTGCAACTACCTCAGCGGTTTTTTCCGGGTAGTTTCTGTAACCATCAAACAATGAAATAGATGTAACAGCAATTTCACCAACAAGACCATCGGCAATTTCTTTTCTATTTTCATCAACAACTTTTGCGTCGCATCCTTTGATAACTCTTCCGGAAGAGACACAAACGCGTGTAACGGAATTATCATCTGCAAATTTCATAAAACCATGGGAAAGTTCATTTCGATCAACAACAACTTCTTTTGGCGATTCACCCGGTTTTGTTAGCACAACTCCAAGTGTAGCTTCTGCCATCCCGTACAGTGCGCCAAGTGCGGATTTCTTGAAACCATATTTTTGATATTTAGCTAAAAATCTTTCATGGCTATCATGTCTTACCGGTTCTGCTGCATTGATAAGCATTCTAACGCTTGATAGATCGATTTCGCTTAATTCATCATCATGAATTTTTTCCGAGTATACATTGTATGCAAAATTCGGAAGACCAGCGAGTGTTGCTTTTTCTTTTGTGATTGCTTCGAGATGAATGATAGGTGCAAGTACCCATTCAAAAGGATCTAATTGAATAAGTGTTATCCCGGATGCAAGTGCAATTTGAAATGCAAAGATCAATCCGAAATCGTGGTAAAGAGGAAGCCAGCTTGCGATTTTATCACCCTCGCGGATTTGTATGGCACCGCCAAGACAATCAACATGATTTAAAATTGCTTTGTGTGAAAGTACTACCGGTTTCTGTAATCCCGTCGTTCCGGATGAATGCTGAAGCAATATAGGTGAAGTAGAAGGAATTGACTTGTTAATTGCAGCAATCTCAGCATCAATTTTTTCATCCAAAGGTTCACTGATGTTCCACTCAAGAGGAAAGAACATCGATTTGATAGTACTGCCCTTGCTTTCAACCAAAGGTTTGATAATCGGTTCAAGTGATTTTTCCGTTAGGATATAATCGAGACCTGAACGATGGGACATACCTTCTAATCCATGTCGGAATTTATCCGGGTGTAATCTTGGATTAGGATAAGCGAGCACAGCCGGTAACGCGCCGGTGCGTGAAATGCCTAAGTAGAGAGGATAAAAGTAAGGGTTATGCCTGATGATAATTGCACATACATCACCCGGTTTAATTCCCATCTTTTTAATTTGTACTGAAAATTTTTTTGCTGTCTCGATTAAGGATTTATAAGTCCACCGTATAGGTTCTTCGCCGGCAACCCAATGAACGATTGCTTCTCTTTCGGGATTATTCTTGGCAATCTCTTCCCATCGGGTCCAAAGTGTGTTTGCTTTTATTTCGCTCATAGATCCTTTATATGAGTGAGTGAATAATCAAAAATATTAACGATAGTTTTCTAATAATGCTTCGGTAAATAGTTCGGCTATTCTTGCCGCACCTTGATCGTTAAAATGAATATAATCTTTGAATGCCATAGGCGGATTTGCGTTCACCCATTTAGGCATAGAATTCTCGCCGCCCATTGCATCGAACATACTCCAGATTGCAACATCGGCTTGCTTGGCAATATTCTTTTGCGATTCAAGAAGTTTTAAAATTGTCGGATCGGTTACAAAGCTGCTTCCTTTTTTCATCGCTTTATCGTGTACACTTATCATTACAATACTTGTTTTAGGAAATACAGATTTTAAATGGTTGATTACTTTTACCATCTCTCTTTCATACCAGGTGTAATCGGCTTTTCTTGTTCCGGCAATGTTTAATCCGAATTCAAGAATTATAAGATCATAATGGAAATACTTAGCGAAATCTTTTAGGATAGGTGCTTTCAATTGTCCAATATCAACACCGGAATTGCCGCGTAATGGAAAGTTATCAATATAAACACCGGGTTCATTTTCCAGGCTAATGCCGTAAAAATATGCTTGATCGGCAAGGGGGAAATCGATCTTTACTGATTTAGATTTTGATGATAGTTTAATAACAAGTTCCTGGATCCCCGTTCCTTGTTTTAGCTGGGCAGATTGTTTTTGTCCATTATCGAATGTGAAAAAGATTTGAGAATTCTTTGCATCAGAATAATAAACTTTAACTACAGTAAAATCTTTCAGGTATCTTCTTGCTTTTGTGGTTTCATATTTTACCCATGCATTTCCTTTAGGAATAGCGACTTCGCCGCTGATACCAAGCTGAAGTCCTTTGGGATTACTGGTATAGAGTGCTGCACTTTCCCAGTTATCGGAAAACGAATGTTTTGTTGTTAACCTGAATGTAATATCTTGAGAGATAATGCCAAGCCATCCCACACCGTTACCACCGAATTTGGATTGTAATTTTTCCCTTATGTCCGAGGTAATGAGATCACCTTCAATTGCAGAATCGCCGAAGTGGGCTATTCGAAGTCCGTTTGTTTTTGCTGATTTTAATTCGTTATAAAAATATGAAAGCTGTTTAGTATTTCCGGTGAGTGATGTTTTAACTCCTTGTGATGAGGGGAAAGAACCGGCTTCACGTATTTTATCTACTTCTGTGGAAAAGAAATTTTCAATTGACCTCAAACCTTCGACAAGATTAATACGCGCTTCTGCCACACCCGGTGATAATTGCATTTTATTTTGATTTAACACTTCATCGGTTGAATCCTGGCGTATGTCTGAAAAGAGATCGATCGTGCGGAGTTTTAGTGCTGAAATTTCATAATCAATGTTTATAAACGAAGCGGCGAAAATTATAAGTATTGCAATTGCAATTATGTAGATCGGCTGATGTATTTTATTATCAGGGGTCATTTAATTTCCTTAAATAGTCTTACAAAAAATTTAAAGCTTATATTTAGTCAGAACCTTTTCAATTTCGCGCACCCAGATTCTATAACCCTCGGCATTAAAGTGAACGCCGTCCCATGTAAGTTCCGGTCTCAAGTAATTATCACGTGTGGACATTTTAGAAACAATATCAATATAATCAATATTGTTTTTCTTTGCATATTCATAAAGTAATTTGTTCAGCTTATCAACTTCTTTATTTCTTCCAAGGTTAACTTCAGGTGTGCCTCCCCATTCTTTTGCATAATCACGGGAAGCATAAGTTGTAGATTGAATAACCGGAATTATATTTCTCGCCTGGAGCGAAGTGACTATTCGTAAATAATTGTAATAAACATCCTCGACCGGAGTCCATGCATAGATATCATTTAATCCTCCGCATATAAAAACTATCTTTGGCTTAAGTTTATAAATAGAATTCATTCGCGCATAAAATCCTTGTAAGATATCACCGGTAATTCCTCTTCCCACAACGCTGGACCTACCAAGCAGCTCTGCCCAATTAGCACCGGCAGTAAGTGAATTACCGAGCATAACAATATCGGCTTGCTTTGTTTTATAGAGATCGAACATTCCCATTTGCAGAATGTAATTTGGGTTGGATTTATACTTCAACGTATCCACTGCCAGGTGGTTTTGTGCTACATTAACAGTTGATATACAGAATGAAATTAAAAAGAGTATTGAAGTTATAATTTTTCTTTTCATCAAAATTTTTTCAATTTATTTAGGGATACTAAAGATCAGTTATTCACAAAATAAACTTATTCGTTGTAAAATCAAAAAAAGCGGTGAGTTTCATTAGTAATGATGTTGATCACCCGAAAGCTTGTATTTAGTTTCAGCTTTCTTCTTGAAAATTTTCTAATTTTTTTTCGTGCTGGGAGATTTTGAACTTTAGATTTTTCTCCATCGCAATCAGTTCAGTAATTTTTGATGTATATTCTTCTTTTTGCGTTTCCACGTTTGTTGTTTCTACTTTAAGATCGCGCAATTCATTTTTGAATTTTGAGACTATGTCTCTCAGATCGTCCAGTTCTTTTTGACTTTCTATTATCTCTTGCTGGATCTTAAGTTTGGTTTCTTCAAGATTCGAATAGTTTTCGCTTGTCTGGTTGAATATCTGCCGTAATTCTCTTTCGAGCGAATCCTTTTTTGTTTCTAAGCCGTCAGTTTCTGCGCGTAATTGAATAACAGTATTTCTCTGTTTGTTTACTTTGTCTCTAAGTACCGCTAATTCTTCACCAAGCTCAAGTTGCTGCTCTTTAAGGTTGCTTACAATTTGTTCGGCAGCGTTTCTTTCCTTTTGTAGAATTTTATTTAAGCCGCCATACTCCGCAATTTGAGAAGTTTTCTCCAATAATAGTCTTTCCTTTTGAGAAATTTCTTTTTCTTTGTCTAACAGTTCCTGGCGTAGGTCGTTCAATCTGATTTTGGACGAATTTAATTCATCTGAAAATTTAGTAAGTATCTGCGAAAAATTATTTTCAACTTTTAGGTGACTTTCTTCAATCTCAAATTTTCTTTTTTCAAGTTCTTCTATAGTCTTTTGCTTGCCGGTAATCGATTCTGTATAACTTTCTTCTTCTTTCTTTAAGGATAAGAGATTTTCCTGGATATCGTTTTTAACTTGCTCAAGCTTTCTTACTTCTTCGGAAAGTGAATCCCGTTTTTCGGTAAGTTGTTTAACATCAATTTCAAGTTTGTCGATGTTTTCGCGCTGGAAGTTATATTTATAGTTAAACTCATCAAATTCTTTTTGTTTTGAACGGAGCTCATCGGCAATCGTATCCCTCTGTGTAAAATATTCTGTAAATAATTTCTCTTTCTCTGCTATTTGAGCAATAAGAGTTGCCATAGCATTCTCAAGGTTCGATTTTATTTCTTCGTTCAGAGAGATCTTTTCATCGAGACTTTTGATCAGTGTATATTTTTTATTCTCTTCTAATTTTAATTGATTGAGTTTTTCGGCGGCGAGTTCTTCATCATTCTTTGTTTGTTGTAGCGCTTCATCTATGTTTCCACCGAAACGGTTTATTAAATTATTGATCTGTTCTTCTTCAATCCTTAACGAGGAAATATTTTCTTGTATGGTTTTGTATTCGCCGGTCAGTTTTTCGAAAGAAGAAAGCAGCTCGTTGTATTGTTTATTCAACTTACTGAACTCTGCTTCTTTATCTGCAATTTGGCTTAAAGCTTCTTCCGAAACTTGTGTAGTTGATAAAAGATTTGAAAGAGAACCTTCAAGAACTGCTTTTTGATCTTCGAGCTGTTTTAATGAATTAGTTAATTCATCAACCGAACTTTTTTTGTTTTTATAAATTTCTTCTAACTGGTGTGTTTCTTTTTTCAGGAGATCGCTTTTGTGAGAAAGATTAGAGAGTTCTTTCGTAACATCATTTAGTTTGTTATCTAATTCATTTAAGCTCTGATGTTTCTGAACAAAACTGTGAAGTGTGTTTTTTAATTCATCGTTCTCTTCAATTAATTTTTCTATCTCATTTCTTGATTTAGACGAGAACAAACCCATTATTTTTGAGTCTCCTAACCGGATATTTGATTATAATACTTTTATTAAAGATAATAAACTTTAATAAAATAAGCCTCTACTAAATGAGAGATTTTAGATAATAAACATATATGGTTTTTAATCAGAAGTAGTTACAGTCCTATTGATAGTGTTCAACGATAATATATGCCGGATTACTCCTACAGCAATAGCAATAAGAATTACTCTCAGCCAAAGCTTGCCGGTAAAGAAAATAACGGAAGACCCGATAACAAATGTGATCATTGTAACAGCAATTATTTTTGATTTTAACGGCATGCCGCGGTGTTCTCTGTAATCTCTCATGAACCTTCCAAATTTCGGATGGTTGATCAACCAATTATAAAATCGTTCCGAACTTTTTGCGAAACTCCATGCAGCTATTAAAAAAAATACTGTAGTCGGCCATACCGGTACAAAAATTCCGATGATTCCCATAACTACGCATATCCATCCGAGGGCTATCAGTAAGTATTTAAATATAGTTCTGTTATTCATTTTTTCTTTCCGAACAATGAAATGTTCAGGTTAGTTCTTATTCTTCCAATATTTTTTCAAGATAATTGCGGTAGATCGATTTTGGAATGCTGTTAATTAATTTCTCAAACTGCAGCTTGGTAATAAACTCCTTTTGATATGCTATCTCTTCTATACATGCAACTTTTAATCCTTGCCGGTCTTCAATAACACCGAAAAATTGAGACGCTTGCAAAAGCGCTTCGGGTGTCCCGGTGTCAAGCCATGCAACACCGCGTCCTATCATTTCAACGTAAAGTTCACCTTTATTAAGATAGATTTTGTTTACATCTGTAATTTCTAATTCACCGCGTAAAGAAGGTTTTAAGTTTTTAGAGATTTCAACTACGCGGTTGTCGTAAATATATAAACCCGGAACTGCAAAATTTGATTTTGGCTTTTCAGGTTTTTCTTCAATGCTGATTGCCTTACCGTTCTTATCAAATTCAACAATTCCATAACGTTTCGGATCGTTTACTTGGTAAGCAAAGATTGTTGCCCCTTTGCGTGATTGTTTTACGGCATTATAATAATAATCGAGTTTACCGTAGAAGATGTTATCACCTAGTATCAAAGAAACCGAATCGTTTTCGATAAATTTTTCGCCGATAATAAATGATTCTGCAATTCCGTTTGGAGCGGATTGCACGGCATAAAAAATTCTTAATCCAATTTGGGATCCGTCTTCAAATAATTTTTTATAGAGAGGAATTGTTTCTTCATTTGAAATAATTAATATTTCTCTAATACCGGCAAGCATAAGGATAGATAACGGGTAGTAAATAAGAGGTTTATCGTAAATCAATGTAAGCTGCTTGCTGTAAATTTTGGATATCGGGTACATGCGCGTGCCCGAACCGCCGGCAAGAATAATTCCTTTCATATTTTATCCGTTCTACTTTTCTAATTTTCTACTGAAATATAAGCCGTTTTAATTAATAATTCCTTTTCATCGAGCAGATTGATTTTGTATTGCCCGGTTTTTTCGAATTTATATTTAAGGAAAGTATTATTCCATTCCGGATTAATTTGAAATTTTTTGGAATCAACAAACTCATCATAATCATTAATAGTTTTTGATTTGCGCTTGATATCGAGCAGCAACCGATCTGTATTAAACGGTTTGTTGTTTATTATATTAATATAAACTTCACCGCCATCCCTCCCCATCGAAACTTTATCGATCACATTAAATGGATTATTATTCTGAATCCGGCGAGAGAAAATTATTCTTAATCCGGGTTTAATTTCCGGGAGAACTTCCACTTTCTTTTTCTCTTTCTTCGTAACTGAAACAGAAGCACCGGCGATTTTTTTACGGTTGAAATCTGTGAAGTAGATTTCATAGTTACCTTCTTTTGCGAATTTGAATTTTTCCAGCAGCCAATCCGAATTTTTCTCCGGTCTAATCATCTTACTTAGTTGATTGTTCCTCCCGGATTTTGTAACAATATCAATAAATAGGAAAATAAAGTTTTGTGAAAAGTTAGTTTTACCATTATTAAGTATTAGACACATTGATTGATCAAGTTCGACTTTGCTGTTATATGCAATGTCTATCGGCTCACCGCTGCTAGTATATCCCTTGGAAATAAAAACTTGTTGTGAAAATGATAACGTGGTAAGTATAAAAAATAATATTACAGATAGATATTTCAATTATTTCTTCAAATCCTTGTAGAAGCTGACTAAATATAAAAAACAAAAACAAAAAACCGCCTTCATCAGGCGGTTTTTTTGTTATCATTTTGAATATTAATCAATAACTCTCTTTTGTTATTACAACCTTACCCTTAAACACTTTGTAAATAAAAATTGTATATCCTATAACTAAGGGCATGCCGATAAGAGCAATAATCAACATTGTTGAGAGTGTGTATTGTGAAGATGATGCATTATAAGCTGTTAGACTATAAGATAGATCGGTTATCGAAGGAACAAGTCGTGGAAATAAACTAACAGCACTTAATCCAATCGCTGATGCTATTATAAGCGATGATGCTAAAAATGATAGAAAGAACTTGCCGCTTTTTAATCCTAACGGTAAATAAAATATCGATACAAGCAGTAGGATAAACAAAATCCAGAATAACGGATTGCTCATTATTCCGTCAAACAAGAAATGGGCAAAGAAAAATGTTGCCAGTGTTGTTAGTAAATATAGAATAACAAAGGCGATCCAGCTATTGTTTGCCCATTTTATCATTCTTTCAAGTTGTGCACCTTCTGTTTTCATAGTCATATAAACCGCACCGTGCATTGTAAAAAGAATTACTCCGGTTAATCCTACAAGTATGGCATAAGGGTTCAGCAGACCAAAAAACGAACCGGTAAAATTTCCGGTTGCGTCAATTGGAATCCCGCGAAGAATATTCCCGAACGCAACGTTGAGCAATAACGCTATTAATAGACTTCCGAAACCGAACGACCAATCCCAGATTTTTTTGTATTTATCATCTAATACTTTACCTCTAAACTCGAAAGATACCGCACGCAAAATTAATGCAGTGAGCAGTAACATTAATGCTAAGTAGAATCCGCTGAATACCGTTGCATAAACAATCGGGAATGCGGCAAAGAGAGCTCCGCCGCCGGTCAACAGCCAAACTTCATTTCCATCCCAAACCGGTCCAATTGCATTTATGTTAATTCTCTTTTCGGTTTCGTCTTTTGTAAAGATGTGAAGTATTCCGACACCAAGATCAAAACCATCAAGGATAGCGTAGCCAATAATTAAAACAGCTACTAACAAAAACCAAATTGTGTTTAAATCGATCATAGTGCTGCCTCCTTTATTCCTACCGGTTCGGGTCCGTGTTTAATTTCCTTTACAAGTAAGAAGACGAATAGAGCAAAAAGTAGTATATAAATTATTCCAAATAGGATTATTGAAAACAAAATTTCACCGGCAGAAACTGTAATAGATGCTGCCTCGCTCGTCTTCATTAACTTGTAAACGATCCATGGCTGTCTTCCTACCTCGGCGGCAATCCATCCAAGCTGGCAAGCAATTAATGGCAGTGGGATAGACCAGGTCATCAACTTCAATATTTTTTTACTTTGCCAGAGAGTCTTCTTCCATAATTTGAATGTTGCAATCAACATAACAAGTATGAAAAACAATCCGAGTAAAACCATATTATGGTAAGAAACAAAAGTCAGAAAGAGGGGTGGTATTTCATCTTTTTGAAATTCATTAATACCTTTTATTTGTGCATTCACATCACCAAAAGCGAGCCAGCTTAATAATCCCGGAATTTCTATTGGTGCTTTTAAATCGGGAGGATTATCAACCGGAACTGCAAATACCATTATAGGTGCACCGCTTTGTGTTGTGTACAAACCTTGAATAGCTGCAAATTTTTCCGGCTGTGTCTGTGCAACTTGTCTGCCGGACTCATGTCCGAATGGAAATACTTCGAGTAGGGAAGTAATCAAACCGAAAATAACAGCAACCTTCATTGCTTTTTTTGCAGTTTCAACTTCTTTGCCCTTGATGATTAAATAAGCAGCAATACCGGTCATTAGGAAGGCACCGGATATTAAAGCTGCATCTACGGTATGGAAAAAACGCGGAAGTGTAGATGGATTAAAAACTGCCGCCCAAAAGTCAGTTAATTCCGCACGCCCGTTTCTTAAAACAAAACCGGCCGGGGTTTGCTGCCATGAATTGGCAACCAATATCCAGAATGCAGAAATAGTTGAACCAACAGCTACCATAAAAATTGAAAACCAATGAACTCCTTTCGAAACTTTATTGCGCCCGAAAAGGTAGAGACCGAGAAAAGTTGATTCGAGGAAGAAAGCGAACACACCTTCTGCGGCAAGAGGTGCGCCAAAAATATCGCCTACAAATTTGGAATACTCCGCCCAGTTTGTTCCAAATTGAAATTCCATAACAACGCCGCTTGCAACTCCTACTGCAAAGATCAACCCGAGTATCTTACTGAAAAATTTCCCGATCTTTGCATAGACTTCATCTTTTCTTTTCCATCCAAGCAATTCAATAATTACGAGCAGCCATGCCAAGCCAATGGTTAAGGGGGGAAATAGAAAGTGAAATCCTACAGTCATAGCAAATTGAATTCTTGCTAAGAGAACCGGATCCATATTTTACTCCTTTGTTAATTAGTTAAGCTGATAATTTATGTTTGTTGAGTATGCTCTGCTCGGCTAAATATTTTATCGATCTGCTGGAAAGAGTATCTCGCATCTTATCACGGGCTTCGATCCAAACGCAATGAACTTCACACCAGCTTGTTCGATTACAAAATTCGGATGAGATCAAACATTTATTTAAGAATATTTCTCCTTCTATCGATTCGATTACTTCTAATAGTGAAATTTTATCGGAAGTTTTTGAAAGACTTACTCCGCCTCCGTTACCTCTTTGAGAAGTTAGTATCCCCGATTTTGTAAGCTGTGGAATTATTTTCCGAAGATACTGATCCGGCACAACACACTCCTTCGAAAGCTCTTTAATATGAAAAGATTTTTTTTCTGAGTTTGTTGCAATGTAGATTAATACTCTTACAGCATATTCGCCGGTTAATGTCAGTTCCATTGATCGATTCTTTTTTAATCTTTATTTAACAACATTTATGCCGAATAAGACAATATTTGTCACATTTGAATTTGGATTAATTAACAGCTTTTGTTCGTTCCAGTTAAAAAGGATTATAAGTATTGTTTCTCAGTTATGAAAAAAAGTATAAAAAATAAAAGCCGGTTTGAGAACCGGCTTTATAAAGTTACTGCCATGTAAAAGTATCTACCGTAATCATTTTGGCTTCATCATCACCGCTGTTTACAGTTGTAACCCTTCCGGAATAACTTTTTGTTGTTCCTTTTTTAATTATTCTTACACTAAAATCTACCGCATCGCCTCCGTATAAATTAACTTTTACAGTGTAAGAACCAGTAGGCATGGTGCCGGTACTGTAAATATTTTCAGTAGCATTTCCATAGACATATCTCCAGTCACGGTCAAGTGCTAATGAACCCTCGGTTGAAGTTGGGGTGCTGTAATAGACATGCATATTATTTGGACCAAATAAATGCAGATCAACATCGGTAGAGTGGCTGCTGTTATTAACCCATGTTAAAGTTGCTTGAAACTGACCGGTACCATAAGTAACTGTTGGGACTGGCCAGCCTTGCGGTGTCCCTTCAATCCATTGACCACCGCCGGGCATACTTAAAGTTGTCCATCCTTCGCCGGAAGATAACGGACCAGAATATGTTACCGGCTGCGATATTGTCCCGGTTGCCGGAACTGAGTAAGTATAAATTTGAGGCAGCGTTGATAATGTTCCCGGTGTTGTTCTTGTAATCCAAATTTGATAAGTAGCTTGCACCAAGTGAATATGTGTTGGTGGTTTTGGTCCCCCAGTAGGATATGAGCCGGTTGAACCCGATGAACCAACAATATTTCCGCTGTACCATGCGGCAGCTTGCCAAGCATATTTAAAGTTAGTTACCGATGCTACGGTTAAAGTATAATAATAATTTGATTCTCCTTGGAATTCAAAACCGCCATCTGAATCATCCGCCATTGTCTTAGGTGGATTCTGACCGACTTTGGCAACTAAATAGTAACCTAATTCTAACACGTCGGCGCCGACTATTTTTTTATCCTTATCAACCATAGATATTGGAACAATCTCCCATGATTCTGCGATACCATCATAGTGAAGTAACTTTAGTTCGGAAGGATCTGTTGTATTCTTGTACGGGAAGACAACACGTACCGGCCACCTGAAATAAAATCCTTCTGGACCAAGCTGAGTGTATTCACCCCTTTTTTCTACAGATGCAGAAACTTCTTTTGGAGGTGTTACCGGAGTCTCAATTGAAAAAGTTACCTCGGCAGATTGACCGTTTTGATTCTGCGGTACAGTTCCAGCTATTACATATATCTCGTAACCTGAATTTGTTTTGATACTGCCGTTTCCAGTTGAGGAAACTGTTCCGGTTGCACTTTCATTAGTTGGTGTTGGTTCGGTTGGATTATCTTCGCTCTTCTTACATGTTGTAAAAATCATCAGCAAAGATAAAATGAAGAACAGTGTAAATATTTTTTTCATACAACCTCCAGGTTAGTTACACAATTAAACTATCTATGTATATATATGGGTAAAGATTTAATTGCTTTATAAAGTAAAGGAGGTAATATTTTCTTTCACAACTTAGCAAATAAAAATTAATTTAATGATTAAAATCATTTAGTAAATGATAAAAAACATTTTAAGACCAATGGTGTGATTATGATGATGTACTAGTTATTTCTGTATTCTTCGGAGCTAACTTGCCGGTTAAGATAAATGATTATCGGCTCAATTAACTTTTCGGCTTGCTTTGATTTGAAAAGTAAAAACTGTTCTTTATGAAAAATGCGCGACAGCGACTTAATAGCGTCGGTTATTATTGATAATAAATTAGTTTGATGTATAATAAGTTCAACCGGCATTAAAAATATTGTATCAAAAACAGAAGCTTCTACAATTGAGTAAAGTTCCTTATAACTCAAATCTTCCAGGCGTGATTCTTTGGGTGCTGAGCCGGACTTTTGTCTTTGATGCAATTCAAATCTCATTCTATCTAATAGAAGAGCAAGAGCGGCTTCGGATGTTATTCTTATTTCTATCATATTAAATTTTAGAGACACACTATTGTGTGTCTCTATCTGTTAACAATAAATATTATGCAATAGTTTCAGCATGAAGAACAGTTGTTACTTTGTGTGCTGCTTCTTGTAGAGATATTGCTACCTCAAAATTTAAACCGGAGTTTTCTAGCATTTCTTTTGCAAGCTCAGCATTTGTTCCTTCAAGACGAACAACTACGGGAACACTTACATGAACTTCTTTAACTGCATCGATAACGCCTTGTGCAACACGATCGCAGCGGACAATTCCACCGAAGATATTTATTAAAATTGCTTTAACATTCGGATCGGCTAAAATTATTTTGAATCCGTTAGCAACTGTCTCTTTATTAGCTCCGCCGCCAACATCAAGAAAGTTTGCGGGCTCACCACCGGCTAATTTTATTATATCCATTGTTGCCATAGCTAAACCGGCACCGTTAACCATGCAGCCAACATTCCCATCTAGTTTAATGTAGTTCAAATTATATTTTGATGCTTCAATTTCGAGAGGTTCTTCTTCGTCAAGATCCCGGCAAGCAGCAATTTCAGGATGACGATATAATGCATTATCATCGAGATTCATTTTTGCGTCAAGGGCAACAATACGATCATCATTGGTTATTATAAGCGGATTTATTTCGAGCAGCGAGGCATCAGTTTCTTCATAAGCTTTGTAAAGTTTTTGAATAAATCCAAGAAAACTCTTAAATGCTCTACCTTCCAAACCAAGTCCAAAAGCAAGCTCACGTGCCTGGTATGATTGCAGACCAATAGAAGGATCGATCCACACTTTCAATATTTTTTCGGGTGTTTCTTCCGCCACTTTTTCAATTTCAACTCCACCCTCTGTTGAAGCCATTATAACATTTTTAGAAACGCTTCTATCAAGTAATATTCCTAAATACAATTCTTTCTTATAATCTAGCCCTTCTGCAATGAAAAGTGTTTTTACGATTTTACCTTCACTGCCGGTCTGGTGGGTAACTAACAAATTACCGAGCATCTTATGAGCATATTCTTTTGCCTTATCAACAGAAATTGTGAATTTAACCCCACCTTCTTGTATTAATTCATTGCGGTTTTCTGGATTGTAGAGTTTTCCTTTACCTCTTCCACCGGCATGTATCTGTGATTTAACTACAAACTGGTTGATTCCTCTTGATTGGAGTTCTGTAATTGCAGAATCGAACCCCGATAGGTCTTTAATTGCAACCCCATCCTGAATAGGGACGCCGAACTTTTTAAGTAATTCTTTTGCCTGGTATTCGTGAATTTTCATGATTTTCCTTCAAGATTTTTTGTATTTGTATAACAACATTGAAAAATTAAACCAATTAAATATGATATTCAATTTGGCGAACTACGGTGATTTTTTATTTGTTATATAGTATATTTTGTCCGAATATGAGCGGGGTAATAAAATGAACAATAAACAAAAAACTATTCTGCTAATTGTTCTTTCAATATTTGTAGTATCGTTAATAGTATGGCAAATATTTGGGGGAGAGATATTCACTAAAACGCAAGTACTTGTAGAAACAAAAGATGAACTTTTCGGTTGGACAGAAAAGAAGTGGGAAAACAAATTTATCTGGGGATTGGATTTAAGTTTAGCAATCAGCGGTGCATCAATTGCAATAGGCACTATTTTATTCTTTCTTTTCAGAAATAGAAAAAATTACAATCAATAATGGAGTTATTATGAATAAATTAATTAGAGTGTTTCTAGTTCTACTTTTGAGCAGCAACTTTTTGTTTGCACAAGATTTTAAAGTAAAAGCAGCCGGCACGCAAACTTTTAACTTTGCAGATGAAAGGGGAAGAAACCACGTTTCATTTTTTAGCACTATGCCGCTTGAAGATATAACCGGTACGGCGAGCGGTGTATCAGGAACCGTCACATTTGACCCGGCTAGTTTTGCAAAAACATTAAAGGGAAAAATATCCGTTAAGGTTGTTTCAATGAATACCGGGATAGAACTGCGAAACCAGCACTTGCGCGGTCCAAATTGGTTTAATGCTGAAAAATATCCCGATATAACTTTTGAAATAAAATCAGTATCAAATGTTAAAGCCATGGGAGAAAATAAACTTGAGTTCAAAGTTAAAGGTGATTTTACTTTTCACGGTGTAACAAAAGAAATTACTATTGATGCGGAAGCAGCTTATCTTGAAGAAAATGAACAAACCCAAAAACGCGCACCGGGCGATATACTGGGAGTTCGTGCTAAATTTAATGTTAAACTTTCCGATTACAATGTTGATAACCAGTTAATAGGTAACAAAGTTGCTGAAGATATTGAGGTAGGTGTTAATATTGTTGGTTCTAATAAATTTTAGAGTAAAGTAGCGCAGATTATAGGTCTGCGCTACATTTAACTAAATACCGTAAACTAATCCGGTGTTGAAAAATGTAAACGCT
>DYJK01000061.1 GCA_020723165.1 Melioribacter roseus
ATTTTTATTACCTCATCATGAAGTAACCCGGCAGTAGCAACAATACTATTTCCCTTCATCGGGTCGTTGCCATAGTAATCTGTGATCTTTCCGCCGGCACCATTGATCACCGGGATAAGTGCTGCGAGGTCCCACTTGTTCATAATCGGATCGATCATAATATCTGCAAAGCCATTTGCAAGAAGTGTATAACCGTAACAATCTCCCCACATCCTATAATATTTAACTTTTCTAATCAAGTTTTCGAATCCCGGCTGGTTTTGGTATTTCCCAAAAGTTAAATGATCGGACGCAAGTAAAATTGCCGATGACAGTTCTTTGCATTTTCTGACCTCTGCTTTTTTACCGTTTAACTCGGCAGACAAATTATCACCGATTAGATACTCGTTAAGTATCGGCTGGTTAATTACTCCAAGAATAGGTTCATCGTTTTTAGTTAAAGCAATTAATGTTCCGAACATTGGAACGCCGCAAACAAAACTTTTTGTCCCGTCAATCGGGTCGAGAATCCATTTGTATTCCGCCGAAGTATTATGCTCGCCAAACTCTTCCCCGATAATACCATGAGTTGGGAATTCTTTCATAATCAGTTCGCGCATTTTCTCTTCCGATTTTTTATCGGCAATAGTAACCGGCGATTCATCGCTTTTTATTTCGATGCTGATGTTTGTCCGGTAATACTGCCGGATAATCTTCCCGGTTTCATCCGCTAGGAGTTTACAAAAATCTTTGAGCTGCAATAAATCATTCATATTTCCCCCCTATAAAAGCTTATAAATATCAATAGGATTAACCCGCCCTTTCAATAGGATAGAGCCGATATACTCCGAATGAATTTGGTCATCATAAATATTTTCAAATACCTCTTTAGAAACTAATAACTGCGAGCTATACTGTTTGTTTAATTCTTCTATGCGCGAAGCAAGAATAACAGTATTGCCGGAAATTGAATATTGTTTACGAATATCTGTTCCTACATTACCGGCAACAATATCACCGGCATGAAGCCCTATTCCAATCCGCGTTTGGGGAATTAATCCGTTAGTGCTTTTTTCATTTACCTTAGCAATTATTTCCAACGCAGCGCGGACTGCATTTAAGCAGTCATTCCCCTTAGATATCGGCGCGCCAAAAGTTGCCATATACCCATCACCTAAAAACTGGTTTATTATACCGTTATTCCGGGTAATTATCTCAATCATGAATGAGAAAACCTCGTTTTGGTATTTAATTATTTCTTCCGGCTCTTTATACTCTGCAAACTTTGTGAAACCGCGTATATCCAAAAACATCACACAGACAAATTTCCTTTTACTTCTCAATTCACCGCTGTTGGCAACAAGCTCATCCACAATTTCTCTTGATACTTGTTGATCGAATAAATTAACTACCCTATTGCGTTCCAGTAATGTTATGTGAGTGCTAATAATCCTCTTTTTCAATTGATCGGCAACATAACCGGCAACCAGCCCACTCATCATAAGCATTACACATCTTGAATAATAGATGAACGAATCACCATACAAATCAATCTGTGTGCTCGTGGGGTTTGTTTCAGTAAAAACAAGAATTAAAACAAGGTATTCTACCGCCGCAGTAAATCCGCAAACTGTTGAAATGTAAAAATCCAAACTTAGTGTTGATAAGATAATAATCACAAAATAGAACCAGACAGCCGGTGTTGATAAAAGCAACGGTGTATTTATATAGAATGAATAAATGTAAAGAAGTAAAGTTGGTAAACTGATCTCAAAAATTATCCACAAGTAACGCATCAATTGTCTTCGGAATTTATTCGACATTATCCGTTTCAATGATTGTTTAAGCAGCATTTTATTCATCAAGTACTCGCGCAAAGCCAGGGTTAAGAGAATACCCATCGAAATGTAAGCCGGGATAAGACTGGGAATAACTTCAAGGTATTTTTCTTCGAACAGATTAATGAAAATTACTACCACTGTAACAAGAGTAAGAGATACTATACCCAATATTTTTGCTCTTTTCCGTTCGCTGGTAATTATCTCCTGGGTTAATTGTTCATCCAGATATCTCTGTTCTTCTACGTTGAGTGAAATGCCGATTTTCTTCATCTGCTAATTTTATTTTAATGAAAAATAGTCGAATTACAATTGTTTAACAAAACTTCTTATCTTTGAATCAGAATGTAAAATGATTCTTATAATATGAACCTATTACAAGCTACAAACAAAAATATTCTTAAAGCTTCAGAAATTATAAAGAGCGGTGGACTTGTTGCATTCCCAACAGAAACCGTTTACGGTTTGGGTGCGGATGGATTAAATCCTATCGCTGTTGCAAAAATATTCGATATTAAAAAACGTCCGGCTTTTAATCCTCTCATTTTACATATATCAAACAAAAATAAATTACATGACTTCACGCATTACAGCGATGAACGTATTGATAGTCTAATCGAAAAATTTTGGCCTGGTCCATTAACATTAGTTTTACGTAAAAAAGAAATTGTACCGGAAATAGTTACAGCCGGCAACGACACTGTTGCTGTCCGGATGCCTAATCATAACGTTGCGCTTGAACTTATAAATCAATCGGGAACACCAATAGCAGCACCAAGCGCAAACCGTTTCGGGCATCTTAGTCCGACCGAAGCAGAACATGTAAAAAAAAGTTTGGGCAGCAAAGTAGATCTGATTCTCGATGGCGGTAAATGCAAAGTAGGAGTTGAATCTACTATATTACTTTACAAGGACGAAAAATTTTTCTTGCTTAGACCCGGCGGACTTTCCAGAGAAGAGATTGAAAAAGCGATCGGGAAAATTGAATTTGTTTCAACATCCGCGGATAAACCGCTGGCGCCGGGACAATTACCCTACCATTATTCACCCGAAATTCCTCTCCATTTTTTATCGGAAGAAACTATTAAATCAAATTCAACTAAAAGAATAGGTGTTCTTTTCTTTACAAGAACAACTATCGAAGGAAACTTCTACTCACAAAAAATATTATCGCCATCGGGTGATATGAAAGAAGCTGCCGCCAATTTATTCCGTTACTTGCACGAATTTGAAAATGAAAAAGTTGATATTATCCTGGTTGAACCAATTAAAGAAGAAGGATTGGGCATGGCAATCATGGATCGGCTGAAGCGAGCTGCAAAAAAATATTAAATGGAATAAAATGATTATATGTCCCAATTAATAATTATTGTTATCCTTAAGTATATTTTTTTATATTGAATCATTAATTCAATTAAATGCTAAATGAATTCAAAATTATATGATACTAAATCCGTTACCGATTTCATTGGTAATGTGAACAGTATTCAAGATCTCAGCGCCGACTCCAAATTCCTATTAAATACTCTTAATTCTATCAATGAATCGATTTCAATAACAGATTTAAGCGGTACAATTGTATATGTTAACCGGGCATTTCTACAAACCTATGGGTATGATTACTCCGAGTTAATAGGTAAATCAATTGAAATCGTAAATGCAGACGATGATAATGAACTCCAAAAGAATATTCGCGAATCAACTATCAAGAATAGCTGGCAAGGCAGATTGATTAACAAAAGAAAAGACGGCTCTTTTTTCCCTATCGAATTGAATTGTTCACAGATTCGTAACGACGACGATGAGCTAGTTGGTTTGCTTGGTATTGCACGGGATATAACCGATCAAGTAGTTGCGGAAGAAAAATTACTGGAAGCAAAAAGCAAATACCATTCCCTTTTCAAGGAATTAAAAGATGCAGTTTATGAAAGTACACCCGAAGGAAAATTTATTGAGTTGAACCCGGCTGGCATGGAATTGTTCGGCATTAATTCCCTTGAAGAATTAATGAACATTGATATAGCAAAAGAAATGTATTTGCATTCCGAAGAGAGGGAGAACTTCAAGAAGGTTTTGGAAGAGAACGGCTTTGTTAAAAATTACCAGATCGATATAAGAAAAAGGACCGGTGACGTAATTACCGTTTTAGAAACATCGCTTGCAATCAAAAACCAGGAAGGTGAAATAATTGCATACCGCGGTATTGTAAGAGATATCACCGAGCTGAAAAAGAACGAAGCCAAGATGAAACAGATGATAGAAAAGATCCGCTACGTCAATGAAGCGTTAACAAAATCGGAAGAAAAATTACGGAATACAAACAACGCTAAAGACCGGCTTTTTTCTATAATTGCACACGATCTCCGCAGCCCGTTTAATTCACTCTTAAATTTTTCCGAGTTCCTTGTTGAAGATATCGATAATCTTGAAAAGGAAGAGATAAAACTTTTCTCTGAAAAAATACATGAGGCAGCTAAATCGGTCTTCACGTTATTGGAAAATTTATTGCAATGGTCGCGGCTTCAATCCGGCAAAATACCTTTTGAGCCGGCAACTTTTAATATGCATTATAAAATAAACCAGGCGATAAAACTCCTCAGTAATAATGCAGCAAACAAACAGATAAATATAGTCAATGATACTAACCCTTCATGCATTGTCTTTGCCGATGAAGATATGCTATTCATCATTATAGAAAATTTACTTACCAATGCAATCAAATTTACCAGGGAAAGCGGAACAATAATTTTCAAATCCGTCGTTTATGATAATCACATTGAATTTTCAATTAATGATAACGGTGTTGGCATAGCCGAAGATGATCTTCCGAAACTTTTCCGGTTAGACACACATCATACAACTTACGGCACTAACGAAGAAAAAGGGACCGGGCTCGGCTTGGTTATCTGTAAAGAGATGATCGAACGGAACAAAGGTAAAATATCGGTAACAAGTATATTGAATGAGGGAACAACTTTTAATTTTACACTGCCGAAAAGTTAAGTTATTTTTTATCCCCAGCAGCTTCGGGTCTTAATTCACTAACTGCATGTTTAATGAAATTGGGGAGAACAGTTTTTTGTGTTAACATAATTCCCCTTGTATCTTCGAGTAAATCAAGCATTTCAAAATATTTTTTTTCACCGTACTTACTAACCACTTGTTCCTTTCTTTCAGGTTTGCGAAAGTGATAATACATACTTGCTGCATCTGCTTCGGGATGAAATTGTGTTCCAACAAATTCATTGTTAATTCTTACAGCCATTACCGCACGTTCAAATGGAACATGCGGACGCTCTTTTTCTATACATAGAATTTGTGCACCAAGTTCGTCGAACACTTTTTGATCTGGCTGAACAACTTGCCATTCCCTAAAATCAGCCCCATAGAATGGATCCGGTAATTCTTTAAGAAGCAGATCAGAATGGCCAACTTCAGTCTTGTACACCGGCATAACACCAAATGATTTTGAATTCCTTTTTATCACCTCACCGAATTTGAAATAACGGGTCATTATTTGAAATGAATGACAAATAAAAAAAACATATTTCTTCGTTTCGTTGTTTTGGTTGTGCGACCAAATTTTATCCATCAAATTAAAATATTTCGATTCCCATTCCGTTCCTTCGCCTTCCCAGGGACTTCCCGGTCCGCCCGATGAAATGTAAATATCAAATTTGTCGTCTGCTATTCCGTTATTCAAGCGTGTTTCAAACTGCCGGTACTCAACCGAAATATTAGGATAGTGGCAGTCAATCTCGTTCAAGATATCTTTAATACATCGGATGCCCTGATTTTCTTCACCGTTGTAAAGATCTATAATCGCTACGTTTATTTTATTGCTCATGTGGTCCCATAATTCCTTATCAAAATATACATATTATCTTAAATTTATTTTTAAGGATAAAATTACTACTTGGAATTTGGGAATAAGATTAACCATTTTTGGGTAGTCAAATTTCTACTAATCAAGAGGTTCCAAATGTCCAAAGAATTAATTCTACAGAAAATAGAACAAGCAGCAAAAATTCTAAACGAAAAAGATATAGATATGTGGATGACCTTTGTAAGGGAAACCGGCAACATAAAAGATCCTATGATTGATATGCTGGTTGGGACAACCGCTACCTGGCAGTCGGCTTTTATAATAACTAAAACCGGCGATACTCATGCAATTATCGGCTCACTTGAATATGAAAACATGAAAGCTGTCGGCACATACAAAAATATTCATCCCTATTTGAAATCGATCAAAGAAAAATTTCTGGATGTTATCAACACAATCAAACCAAACAAGATTGCAATTAATTACTCGCGCAATTCAAGTTTGGCAGATGGAATCACTTACGGATTGTATTTAGAACTTCTCGATCATTTTAACGGAACAGATTACGCATCAAAATTAATTTCATCGGAGGAAATTGTTGCGGCGTTACGCGGAAGAAAATCGAAAGCAGAAATTGATATAATGAAAGAAGCAATCGTTGAAACATTAAAGATATTTGATGAAGTAACTAAATATCTGAAACCGGGTATCACTGAAAAACAAGTTGCAGAATTTGTTCAAGATATTACAGAGAAAAGGGGATTTGGTTTAGCGTGGGACAAAGAATATTGCCCTTCAGTTTTCAGCGGTCCAAACACAGCCGGCGCTCACTCCGGACCGACAGATAGAGTAATAGAACAAGGTCATGTTATCAATATGGATTTTGGTATCAAGTACAAAGGATATTGTTCCGACCTACAACGAACATGGTACATGTTAAGACCGCATGAAGATAAAGCCCCGGCAGAAGTGCAGAGAGGGTTTGATGTAATAAAAGATTCGATAACTCGTGCAGCAAATGCTATGAAGCCAGGCAAAAAAGGTTTTGAGATCGATGAGGTCACGCGCAACTATATCCAGATAAGCGGCTATGAAGAGTTTCCTCATGGCTTGGGCCATCAGGTCGGACGGCTTTGCCATGACGGTGGCTGCCTAATGGGACCTAAGTGGGAACGCTACGGCAATTTACCTTATATGGAACTTGAAGAATCGAATGTATTTACAATCGAACCGCGGCTAACAATTGAGAATTATGGCATAGCTACAATTGAAGAAATGGTAGCTGTAACAAAAGATGGTGTTGAGTGGCTTTCCGAAAGACAGAGGGATATTTATTTGGTGAGATGACCTTAATTATATTTCTAAAAATTACTATCTTGGCATTGAATTAGATAAATAACATGAATAAGGTGAACAATGAATAATACAATAGCATTAAACAATGATCTAAAAATGTTAATTAAAGAAAGTATACGCGAAGCACTTGCTGAAGAACGGATAAATCTTTACCATGCCATTATCCCCCCGGTTAACAAAAAGGAGCTGAGCAATATTGAAAAATTATACGGTAACCCCGAAAGATATAGTGCAAAAGATTTCGAAGATAAAACATCCTGGCTTCTAAAGTGAAAATTCTATTCTCAAAAAGTGCTATAAAATTTCTAGAAAACTTACCACCCAAACAAACTGAAAAAGTCCGGATTAAAATAAAAGAACTATTCCTTTCGGTTGAAGAGAAGGGTATCATACCATATAAAGAACTCCAAATTAAAAGTCTAGAAGGAAGCTGGAAGAATTTCCTGAGGATGCGTATTGGTAAAATCAGGGTAATATTCAAAATCGATTTACGTAACGAGGAACTTCTTATTTACGAAATTGATTTTCGAGGAAACATATATAAATAAAAACAATACTTGTTAATTCCAAACTTTATATTCTGCTTTCTACTTTCAAGAGACAATTATTTGCATTTATTACGAAAATATAATTTAGTATTCTGAAACAGAATTTATTTTCATGTTATAAATATTGATTAATAAACCATGAAGAAGATTCTTTTCATACTATCACTTCTTTTTACAGCACAGTTAAATCATTCTCAGTGGGTACAGCAAAAAGATTATCTTCCCAGATGGAGTGTTGGTTGGACAATAGATGCGTGCGACTCCCTCAACGCCGTTCTTTACGGATCACTAAATAACCAACAAGGATTATTCATTACTTACGATGGTGGTAAAACATGGAATCCAAGAATTATTCCAAGTGGGAGTATAATTGATATAGAAATGATCGATCAAAATAATATTGTTTATGGAACCGGTTACGGTAACATTTATCGAACTTCCGACAGCGGTATTACATGGAATGCAGTTTATGGTGATACAAATGTTACCAATTTTATTAATTATATTGAATTCTTTTCTGATCACATCGGAATAGCTATGGGAGATGGAATTTCTACTTCGAACGATTTAGTCGACAGACCAACTATTCTTTACACCGGCACTTATGGTTTTTCATGGTCACATATTCAAACAGAAACTTTAACCGGTTCGTACTCGGGAGACACATGGAGAAGAATCGATTTTGTTAATCCTAATACCGGTTACTTTTTTTCGAGCGGTAATATTCAAAAGTTTTGGAAAACTACGGATATGGGTCATACATGGTTTGAATTGAATTTAAATACAAGAATTGATCTCTTAAAGTTTTATGATGAAAATATCGGGCTAATTGTAACGTATGATAAACCTCCTAATCCTTGGAGAATAATGCTGACTGCTGATGGAGGTAATACATGGAGTCAATCAATAGTTAATTTTTCCGGTTGGCCAAATGACATAGAATTTATTCCAAACGATCCGAATAAAATTTGGTTTACAAACCCAGAAGGTCTCTTCTACAGCAGTGATATGGGAATAACATGGACAAAACAAACTTTACCAATAGAAAATGTTTACGGTCGTGACATTGTTTTTGCTGATGATAAACACGGCTGCTACTATGTGATGACAGGTTATTATTTCATACTAATAACAACGGCGGTTTAATTTCAAATATTGAATCGACAGAAATACTTCCCACTAATTTTATTCTTGAACAGAATTATCCCAATCCTTTTAATCCAAGCACTTCTATAGAATATTCAATTCCCACCGTAGAGACGACTCGGCGAGTCGTCTTTACAACATTAAAAGTTTATGATATTCTAGGAAGCGAAGTTGCGACTCTTGTAAACGAATACCAAAATCCAGGGAAACATTCGGTGCAATTTAATGTAGGTGCGAATCGGCGATTCGCCCTACAAAGCGGAATTTATTTCTATTCACTAACAATTCGAGACGCTTCACTACGTTCAATGTTTCGCGAAACAAAGAAAATGATGCTTGTTAAATAATCCCTATTCTTATTCTATCTTAAAATATTTATAGCCCACACCATCAACTTTAACTTTCAACTTTCTATTTTCTACTTTCAACTTTCCACCATTAATTAAATCAACGGCAGAATTAATTTTGTAAACCCCCGGCAGAGATAATTCAATCGTTTGCTCATTTTTATTCTTGTTAAGTACAACTAAAATTCTTTCGTTCATATCGGAACGGATAAAAGCATAAATATTCTCATCAGCTTGTAATGTATAAAAATCTCCATAGCGCAATGCTGTATGATTCCTTCTAACATTCACAATTTTTCTTATATCATCCAGCATTGTTTTCTCATACACACTAAGTTCATTACCAAAGCGCATCATTCTCCGGTTATCGGGATCGGATGCGCCGGTCATTCCAAATTCACTTCCGTAATAAATTACCGGAAGTCCCGGAATTGCATGCATGTATGCGTAATAAAGTTTTGCTTTGTTGTAATTTTCAGGGTTATCAACTTTAGGCGGATTGTTCCATCCCTCTTCAGTAGCACTCCATTGCGTTACTGCAAGATCACCATCGGCAAATGCCATAAAACGGTTCTTATCATGGCTGTCCATAATATTTCCCATTAAATTATTTTCGCCGTAAACGAGGAATGATTTTTTAACTTCGGCATCAAGAACAGAAAATGATATTTTATCATCAAGAAAAGTAGGAAGCGCAACATCATAAACATTAAAATTGAACTGTGCACTCAACTGACCATTATTCACATAAGAACTGATCAATTCGTAGCTGCCGAATGTCTCGCCGACCTGGTAAACTTTTTTATTACCGGGGATATCGATTTCAGTTTTCAATCGTTTGGTTAGTGAACGCCAAAATTCATTTGCTATGTGTTTAACTGCATCTTGCCGGAAACCATCGGCACCGGTTTCCTTCAGCCACCAGACAGCATTTTCAGACATAAAATCGATCGCTTCTTGCGAACCAACATAATTAAACTTTGGAAGGTACGGTTCGAACCATGTTGTTAATCTTTGCTCATCCCACAAACGTAAATTCTTTCTTCCATCTGGAAGCAATAAATTTCCAATCCAGCCGGGATGTTCTTTTACAAGCGGATGTTGTTCGTGAACATGGTTTGCAACAACATCGAGTAAAATTTTTATTCCCTTTTTGTGTGCGGCCGCAACAAGTTCTTTTAACTTCTCCATCGTACCGAATTTCTCTTCCGTATCAAAAGAATTGATAGGCCAGTAACCATGATAACCGGAGAACCATCTATGCGGTAGCGGTGATTCTTTGAATGCTTCGTTCGGATTATCATAAACCGGCGAAATCCAAATTGTGTTGATGCCGAGCGAATCAAAATATCCTTCGTTCAGTTTGTTAATAATACCTTGAAAATCTCCGCCCATATAATTCGCTTTCGGTGAAAGAGAGTCGTGTAAAATTGGTTTATTCAACGACCGGTCACCGTCGTTGAAGCGGTCGATCATCAAAGAATAGATCATCGCATCATTCCACAAAAATGCGGAATCATCATTTGCCGGTTTTCCACCTTTTAAAAAGATCGACTGAACATTTGAAATTTTTTCATTCTTTGTTACGGCAATTCTAATTAGCTGCTTTGATTTAAGCTCATTATCATCAAAAGTTAATTCTATTGATTGTCCGTTAATTGTTAAATTTCCTTCACCAGCTTTTTGATTATCGAGCAGAGCAATTACATTTTCTTTTTGAAGCTGTTCATTTGATTCTTCATTCTCATAAATGAACCTGAAGGATAATCTGTTTTCATTTGTTTCATTTCCATCAACGTTAAGAAATATCTTGCCGGTTTTTGATTCCGGCACGACAAAGACCGAATTGAAATCTCCAAATCCGTTCGGCACCTTTTCTGGATTCATCGGGTCAACAATTTCTCTTCCATCACCGAAGAATTTGTATTGATATCTCCCCGGTTCAAGCGGTACTTCTGCCTCGTAAACACCATCGACATCTTTATCATTCATCGGTAAATTGCCGCGGTCCCACCCGTTAAAACTTCCAAAAAGATTTAACACTTTATAATTCTGATCCGGCTTGTATGAAAATTTATATTTCTGCTGAATGCGCGAACGAACGGGAATCGAATACTCATTTCCTTCGTGTTCGAAATCTACCAACGTCATACCGGAAAAATTCATATCGGGTTTGAAATGAATCATACCGGAAGATTTATCATAAGTTACTTCTACATTTTTATTCGGTATAAATTCAAGTTCATAATTTTCTGAGTAGAACATATCACTGACCAGCATCGAATCGGGTAACCCGGCAATAAGATTTACCGGTTTAATAATATCCTTTATAGTATCATCATTAGTAGAGCAAGCATAAGAAATAAATAATATTGTAATAACAACAAATATTTTTCGGTAAGACATAAATTCTCCGGAAGAATTTTTTAATTGGGGATAAAATAAAGAAATTATAAAAAAGAAAGGCGAGGTAAACTCGCCTTTCTTGATGTTTGATATTTCGCTTTGATTTGCCAACGGCAAAACGGGTTGATTCCGGATATTTGACACTACTTTAAAAGTATCATCTTGTTGGTTTGTGTGAATTCACCGGCTTTAAGTGTATAGAAGTAAATTCCACTTGCAAGTTCTGAAGCATTGAATGTTACTTCATGTTTACCACCATTTAGAACACCATTCACCAACACTGCTACTTCTTTACCGAGTACATCGTACACTTTAAGAGTTACAACCCCACCCTCAGTTCCTCCCCTTAGTAAGGGGAGGGATATGGGAGGGGTTGGAATTGAGAATTCTATTGTTGTAGTCGGATTAAATGGATTGGGATAATTCTGCTTCAACGTATATTCCATGGGTATAGTTTCATGTTCTTCGTTATCCGTTGCTAAATCATTGCGCAGAATCATCATTCCGTAGTCGAAAGCACTAGCATAAATTTTCCCGTCATCGACATCAATATCAGTGATATAGAATTGACTGTTAAATAAGCTAATTTCTTTCGGATCAAATGGGTTTGATATATCAAATATTTTTAACTCACCGTCGAAACGTGTTAAGTAAGCAAAATTCCCTTCTACTTCTATATTTTCAGCAAAAGTTGGTACATCTGAAATGACTACCGGGTTGGTTGGATCGGAAACACCTAATATTTTGAGAGATCCTTCTTTATTGGCCACATACAAATAACTTCCTTGAAGTGCTATATCGGTCGGATTAAACAGAAATTCATACAACCCCCAACCTGAATAATATTCACCAATTTGAATTGGGTTTATGGGATTTGTAACATCAAAAATTTTTATCGATCCTGAAGCCCCCCAGTGATTACTAACGCCTTCACTGAGATACAATAAATTCCCATCAACTAACACTGACAGCGGTGTTGAATTCACTTCGATAGCATTAACTTCCAAAATATCTGAAGGATCTGATATGTCAAGTATATATAAACGACCAGAATATGAAAGTACATAGGCATAATCCTTATTAACAGCTACTTTAAAAGCAAATCCATCTATTTCAAAACTCCCGGTTTCAACCGGACTTGATAAATCGGAAATATCTATAACTCGCAACCCCCCGTCTCCATCCGCTAAATAAGCATAGTCATTCTGCAAAACCACTTGTTCAGGTGAGCCGGGACTGTTGTAATATCCAATCTGAATCGGCTCGGAAATATGTTGCAAATCAACGACACTCATTCCGCCAAACCTGGTTAAAACAAAAGCATAGCTGTTGCGAACAACAACACTTTCACCCCATCCAGGGGTGGGGTAAAAATTGATTGGCTGTGGCTGCGAAGGATCTATAATGTTCAAAAATCTTAAACCACTTCCATCTTCTCTTGAAAAACTATAGGAGACAGTCCCCTCACTAATTATTAAATTATTACCTGATTTTGATAACTGAGAAACATTCCCCGGGGATTCGTAAAGACCAATTTCTAAAGGATCCCTTGGGTTTGAAATATTAAATACCCTAACTTGACCCTCTCTCCAGTTATTTCCATCTGAATAGTCTCCGTTTGTTACGTAGGCGTGATTGTCAACGACTACTACATCTTCAGCACCACCTAAAAATACAGTTAACTTTATAAAAGAAGGATAAAGAGGATTTGTTACATCAAATATTTTTAGACCCTCGCCTCTTGAAGCAACATAAAGAAAATTTCCAGATAGATAAGAATTACCGAACCTTGTATCAAATGATCTAGCCAATATCGGATTACTCAAATCTGAAATATTTATGATGAGGAATTCATCAAAATAATTGTCTATATAGATATAATCGCCAACTAATGAAATGTAATGTGATTCTTTTGGTAATTCACAAAATCCTAATATCCGTGGGTTAAGTGGATCGGATATATCTAATGTTCTTAATCCCCCTCTCCACTGACCTTCATCATATCCGCCTTCTGCTACGAAAAGGGCCTGGTTATTCGAAGTTATTTTGTTAACGGGCACTGATAACTGTAGTTCACCTACCTGAATTGGATTAGAGAGATTACTTACATCAATAATTTTTAATCCGTGAGCTTTTTCAGCCAAATAAACGTAGTTACCTGATTTAGCCACATCGTTGATTATACCATCTGTAAATACTTGACCCAGGAATTGTGGGTTAGTAGGATCCGATATATCAAGTATTAAAAGTATACCGCCACTCGCTGTATAAATAATATTATTCTCAACCTTAAAAGCATAAGGTGGACCGGCTGCCCATCTTCCAACAAGAGTTGTATTTCCTTCTCCTTGTCCATAAAGGAAAATATTAATGAAGATTAAAAGATTAATACAAAAAAACTTTTTCATATTACCTCCTCACCAAGGTAAAGAGAGAATCTAATCTATTGTTTTCTATAGAGATTATAAGATTGATCAATTTGTAACCGGTAATTTTTCTATTACTGCATAAAGACATTTTTTGTCATGGGCTAGTCCAAGTGTTCTTTAAGAATCCTAATTTGTGTTTGCAAATAGTTCTCGAGCTCATCGAGTGTGTTTATATAACGAACATCATTGAACTTACATAAACAATCGGCGCGTCCATCCGCAAGGGATTGTCCACCGACAATAATATTTAAATTAGGAAATTCTGTTTTAAGCAGATCAATTAATTGCACGAGTCGACCGGTGTTGATATAAAAATTATTTGATATTCCTACTACTTGCGGTTTTCTCAGTTTAATCAGTTCGATCAATTCGTTCTGCGGTGTGTTTGAGCCAAGGAATATCGAGTTCCACCCGTGCACTTCAAAAAAGCCGGCAACCATCCTCGCACCAAGTTCGTGAAATTCTTTATTAATACATGTAATGATTACAACCTTATCGGTTTCTTTTTTATCTGCTAATTTAGAAACCGTAAACTCAACAAGAGATTCTGTAATTTTAGTCGCAATATGTTCCCCGGCAACAGAACATCTTTCCTTTTCCCACAACTGTCCTATTCTATACATCGATCTTTGGAATAGACCTATATAAATATCTTTAATACATGTTTTCTCTTCTATAAGATTATTCACTATCTGGAAGCATTGTTTTTTATCTCCTTCCAGTAACGCGTTCATGTAATGTAGATAAATTACTTCGGGAATCATTTTCCACAAGTTCGCAATTCTATAGTTGTCTAACGATTTCTACAGAAAAAAAATTCCATTAGAAGAAAATTTTTTAACCTTTATTATTAATGAGAAGGGCAATCCGGTAGGATGTATAGGCAAAAAATGGTGCGGCAATAACATCTATCGTATAATGAACATGCTGGATTATCACACAGCCGGCAACAAGAATGGTGCAAACCAGGAAGATGTATTTCAATTTTCTACTCGTAGCGGTAAGTGAAAACAGAAACATAGTAGAAGTATGACCTGAAAAGAAAAGATCGCGGTAAAGGGTCTTGCCGCCGCCAAAGAATTCTATGAACGGATCCTTGAGCGGAATGATCGTTCCAGGCGCATCCAACGGGAGAAAATAAATCGTAATCAATCTTAATAGCGCAACAAAAGTGTAGGATTGGATAGCAAGTAAAAAATTTTCCGGGTGGGATGATAAACTAACTAACGCAATAAGAAGTGCAGCATAAATCAAACCGAAAGTTATCCAGGTAACATCCACCGGGTTAAACAATGTTAAGAAAGGATCGGTAAATGTGAACCCCGGTTTCTCCTCATTGTAATCAAGAAATCTTGCAAACCAAAAGAGTACAAATGCCAATAAAATAAAAGAGAATAAGAATCTGCTGCAGAACGACTTTGTTTGCAGCTTCTCTTGCCATGCACCCTTTATTTTTTTTATCCTATCAGTCAATGGAAAGAATTTTTATAAAAGTTGGGTCGTAAAATATTAACAGCAACTCGCAAAGACAAATGTATTATAAGAAGATAAAAGGCTTCTCTCCCGACTTTGTCGGGATCGAAGTGGCATATTAAAAAAACTCTCTCTTGCCGGTCATGGATCAAGAAAGTTTTCCGCCAAGCTTCATAAAAAACTTGATACACTTATGTCCAAAATCAACCGGTTTAACATACATCATCGGGCAGCCGTATGTAATTGCATCGATACCCTTCTCTTTGCACAAGTCCCCGGCTTCTCTAGAATAACTCCCATCTCCAAATGCACGGTGAAACCAAACTTGTTTAATTCCGTTCTCAACACATTCTCTAACTACATCAAGGGATTTTTGCGGATGTGTCGAAAGAAACACCGCTTCAACTTTTACCGGTGTTGAAGACAAGCTTCGGTAACATTTTTCACCGTTAATCTCATCTGCATTTGGATTGACCTGGTAAACATTATAACCGGCACTTTTAAATTTCTTATAGATTGCATTACCAACATTAGTTTGCGGATTACGGGATACCCCCACTACAGCGATATTTTTGTTCGACAAAAAATTCGTGATTTGTTCTGATGTTTTCATTTCTATCTATTTGTTTGTTAGAGTTTACGTGCAACAACTACCGGTGTTTTAATTGTTTCAGTGTAACCGGTTTCTGTTGAAATTTCAATAAGCAAAATATAAATACCAATCCTCAATGCTCTGCCGCTCTCATCAAGCCCGTCAAACACTATCGAATTGTTTGATGCAGATGGTCTATCATTGGCAAGTGTGCGCACAAGCCGTCCTAAGCTGTCAAATACTTTTATGCGCGTCTGCGATAACTTCTGCGAAATACTAAAGCTGATAATTGTATAATCTTCAAATCCATCATTATCCGGTGAAAACGGGTTCGGCGAAACCGTTACTTTTGATTCGCTAACCGGTTTATCTATAAAAATGGAATTCACTTTTCCCGGACTTGCACCACTCAGATCGACCGACGTATTCCAATTACTCGATTCTATTCCGCTCAATGCCGGATTTATCCTTTCAAGCGATCTGTTCTTTGTTGATGTAACATTACGATTGTGCCAGCCGGAAAAATAAATTAACGAATCCAGAGTATTGTTCCTGGTATCCTTAATTAATAGGAGGCTGCTTTCATTTGACAAGCTTAGCAGACTATTCGGTAAGACGAAACTGTTTTCACCGTTAAGCCAGTTGTAATTATTAAATATTGTTGAATCATGTGCCAAAATTAAATAATTATGCCGGGGTAATTTGTAATGCGTCGATGATAAATTTATTTTTTTATCGGAACCAAACTGTAAAGTCATTCCGCCAATTTGTAAAGTATCACTGCTGTTGTTGTAGAACTCGATAAACTCTGAGTTGCCGGTTTCTGGATCGAACATAATTTCGTTGATTACTAAAGAACCGGGCTGATAACCCGTAACATTAGAATACGAATTATTCAATCCGGGTGTTGCACCAAATTGATTTAATGAGCTCGACCAGTTAGAGCTATCGCTTGATGAAGATGCCAGCGATAATCTTTCGAGTGAAACGCCTTTACTGCCTCCCCATTTTGAATTGTACACAAGACTATCAATCACATTGCCGCGATTATCAAATAAAATAATTCCATCGGATGTATTGCCAAGAGCACCACACTTAACTTGAAGTAATTTGCCCGGCGTATCATAAATATATTTGTTTGTATCGGGTGTTATTACTGCATATTCATTAGGCAGCAATATATAATCATCCGGTGTAATCGTTACCTTATTAATCGATGGAAATTGATCGCTTATGCCCCACCCTCTTAGATTTATTTCCGATGAAGTGTTATTCACAAATTCAATCCACTCGGATTCATTATCGAGAGGATTATACATTATCTCGGTAATCAATAACGAATTTCTTTGATGACCCACACCAAAAATTTTGCTTAGAAGATTGTTGGACAATTCTTCGTCTTCGTTAAAAAGAACTTTGCAAAGTATATTTAATTCATTGATAATTTGAATTGTACTGCCGCTAATGGCATTGATCGAATCACCGGGCGCAATTGATAAATTACTTACAGTTTTGATTAAAGAGGTATCGTTGCCGCTTATAATAAAAAATTGAACGGAAAGATCCACTGCGTTCAGCGAACCGTAATTAAATAATTTTGCCGTTACCGCAACATATTCACCGCTTATTGGATTAATAGGCAAAATATTTATATCCCCAATTGCAACGTCATATTCCTTTGGAGTTAAACTGTTTGTTCTTCCAGGCGTGCTTAGCTCGATATTTTGCGACGAACCCCAATTTGTTTTTTCTGTTGATGAATTGATTATGCTTATTCTCTCTATCGATTTACCATTTTCACCGCCCCAGCTCAGTTGATACCAAACCGAATCAATTGTAGTACCATTTGGATCTTTAATAATTATTCCATCTTCGTCATTGTTTAAATTGGCAAAGGAAGAAATTAAAATTACAGATGGAATGGCGTTGTGAAAATTGATTATCGAAGAATCTTTAGCAACTACCAATAAACTGCGCGGCGCCAAAACTGATTGGACAAGTTCTGTTCGCTGGGGAGTTGTTAGTACATCCGAAACAGACCACTTGTCAAGGGCAATTGTGTAATCGGAATCATTATAAAGTTCGAACCATTCCGGTTCACCGTTTACCGGGTTAAACATTATTTCATTAATTTTTACAGTTCCGGGTAAATAACCGGGACGCACAATAATTCTAACTTTATTGTTTGTTGTGTCCTGGTCAAGCGGATAGCTGATTCTATACTCAAAAGTTTGAGTAGAAATTAACTCGTTAATTTCATGAAATAAATCTGTAGGAACGTAGACTACATCATCCGTAGGTGGCAGTGTAAAGAAAATATCTTTTATTAAAACTTTATTTGTTTCGTTTATTATTTCAAAAAGTTGAACGTTAAAATTTGCGGCGTTGCGTCCTATATTCATTAATCCAACAGTTATTTTCACACTATCACCAATAATTGGTTCTTGTGGGTATATCCTGGGTAGAGTGACAGCAAGATCATAATCTTTTCGTGCGATGGAATTAAGTTTACCCGGTGTTCCGCCGATTGATGATGAACTCCACCATGCTTCCGGGTAACCGGATGGGAAAAAAGGATCGCGTCTTTCGAGTGATCTACCGCCACTACCACCCCAGCTCGATTCATAATAAACCGAATCGATTGTACGGTTGAGTGAATCGGCGATAATTATTTTATCGCTCGTATTAGATAAAGATGGAAAGCGAGCAATAACGAAATTGTTCACATCGGGATGAACATTAAAGAAATTAGAATCACGTGCAATAACAAAGTATTCGTTCGGAGGAAGTATTCTGTCTTCAAAAAATACTTTTACACTTGAAGCATCATCTTTGATTTGATAACCTTTTAAATTAATTACCTTCTGGCTTCGATTGACTAATTCAATCCATTCCGGTTCCGGTGAAATTGGTGCGTACATAATTTCATTTATCACAATATCGCCTGGCATTTCGTTGATCTGTGTTGCATAAACATCCAGCAATGATAAATTGTTGGAAAGATCTTCATCTAAATTAAATTCCACATCCAGGATAAACCGATTATTCCCTTGTACCAATTGATTGAAGCTGAATTGTTCAGTTACGGTTGAACCCGGGTTTAGTGCTGTAATCGATTTCCATGATAACAGTTCGTTCCCATCCGGAATGTTGTTCTTATTTGAATCGTAGAAGAATTTTATGCGTGCGGTTTGTACAGAGGAAATTCCGATGTTCTCTACTTCAGCAGTAAATAAGGGAGTATCACCAACTAACACAAAATCATCATCACACGAAAATGATTTAATTGTTAGATCATAATTTTTAGGTACAACAGAATTTTTTAATCCGGGAGTTGCTTTATTACTGCTGATTGAAGTTCCCCAATTCGAAGAAATGTTGCTTTCATTGTAATAATCTTTTCGTTCTAAAGATTTGCCGCCGGTGCTGCCTCCCCATGATGAGCTATATTTTACACTGTCTATTGTCTTGTTGGTTCCATCGCGGATAATTACATCATCACCGGTATTTGAGAATGTCGGGATCGATTTAACGACAAAATTAAAACTGCTGCCATAATAATTAACAATGGTTGAATCTTTACTTATAACTAAAAATCTATCTGCTTCAAATAAATAATCGGTTGATGAAAGAGTAGCAACGGAAGTTTTATCGCCGACCTTCCAATTCTTTAGATTGATTACCTTACCTGATTTGTTATAAATCTCGATCCACTCCGGTTCATCTCCGCTTGGTGCATACATAATTTCATTTATTATTACCTCGTTATAAACTGCGGGAATCTCATTAACGGTAAAACTTATCTCTGCGGAGTTGTTATCGTTATTTTGGTCTTGGCCGAATTCAATAACTGAAATTATACGATATGTTCTAGATTCAGAAACAGAAATTACAATTTGTAAGTTAACGGTATCATTAGGTGCTAAGCCGTTAAAATTATTTTCTTGAATTAATTCGTTTGATTCAGCAGCTCCGTCTTCATTAACATCATAATAGGATTTAGCTACAAACTGCCCGCTATTTTCCGAACCAATATTCCGAACAATAAAATTTACTTTGACGCTGTCATTTTTATAAGGTGTCGCCGGGGTATAATCAACCGCATTGATTTGTAAATCATAACGAAGCGGTAAAATTGAATTCGATAGTCCGGGTGTGGATCCAAATTGTGATATTGATGATATCCAATTTGTAGAATCCGTTGAACTTCCACCAATATCTTTTCTCTCCAACGATTTGCCGCTGTTTCCTCCCCACGTTGATTTGTAAAACACTGAATCAATAACTCGATTCAACGAATCGTAAAAAATTACACCATCGGATGTGTTGTTCAATGTTGCAAATTCCGAGACTACTAAATTGCTTACTGATGTATGCTTAATAAGAACCGAGCTGTCCTTTGCAACAACAAGGTATTCATTTGGGAGAAGTAAAAATGAATCATTAAATATTTTTGTTTTGGTTGTATTATCGGATAACTGATAACCTTTCAGGTCTATCGTGTTGCTGGTGTTATTGTAAATCTCCACCCATTCCGGTTCGGGTGAGTTGGGCGCATACATGATCTCATTGATAACTAAATCACCACGCTGCTCGCTGAACACAACTCCCGTTATACTTAAATATGAAATGTTGTTATCTAGAAATTGATCGTTAAGAATTAACGCTGAAGCAATAATTTTATTTTCACCTTGTACAATTTGAAGTGAAGTAAATTGAATAGCACTTACAGTATTGGGCGCTAGTTCAAAAATTGTAATCTTCTCAATCAGTTCGTCCGGTTCCGGGATAGAATTACTGTTAGAATCATTGTAAAGTTCTACGCTTATATTTTCAGCGTTTAGTTTACCATTATTTTTTATTTCTATATCAAGTGTAATTGGGTTGTCTACCTCTGCCGGGTTTTGCGAACTTGTAAACGATACTATCGCAACATCATAATCTTTCTGAGTTATAGAATTTTCATAAGAAGGCGTTGCTCTTGAATTACTAATTGACGTACCCCAATTTGTTGATAGAGTTGAAGAAGCATCAACATCGATCCGCTCCAATGATTTACCGCCGGTGTTTCCGCCCCACGATGAACTATATTTCAAACTGTCTATCGTTCTGTTATTATTGTCTCTCAGTATAACATCATCACCGCTGTTGCTGAATGTTGGCAAGGACCTCTCAAAGAGAGTTAGACTGCTGCCGTAGTAATTTATTATCGATGAATCTTTTGTGATTACTAAATACTCTTGCGGATTCAAATTATAATCACTTGAACTTATAGTTACAGTCGAAGAGTTATCGCCAATTCTCCAGCCATTCAGATTTAACTCCCGATCGGATCGATTATAAATTTCAATCCACTCCGGTTCATCACCGCTTGGCGCATACATAATTTCATTGATCACCAAATCATATTTATCAGCCGGTATTTCAAAAACATCAACACTTATCACAGTTCCGTTGTTGGATAGGTTTGTATCTTCAAGAGAAGTGACAACAACAATAAAATTGTAATTTTTACTATCATTAACTACAAACTCAGAAGTTATCACAACCGAACTGCCGGCGGCTAAACCTACATTATTAATTTCAGAGAATAATTCTTCGGCATCACCCAAAGAATCTCCATCAGCATCTTCATAAAAAGATACCGTATAATTACCAATATCGTTCGTTCCTATATTTTCTACTGTAGCTAAAATTTCTACTGTATCGCCAACGGTCGGTTCTGCCGGTACAGCTTCTATAAAAGA
>DYJK01000062.1 GCA_020723165.1 Melioribacter roseus
TTTACTGACATTTCTATCGAGTCGTATCTATGACATTTCTATGGAGTTATTACAGGTAAAAAATTAGGGCTGTATTGATTCTCTTTAGAGCCACTCGTCACCACAACAAGGGAGAATCAATAACAGCCCGTCTTTTTTGATACTTGATACTCGATTCTAGTCCATAATTTTACGCAAGAACGATGAACTGTCCTCTTCATCAAATCTGCGTTTTGGAAAATCATCCTCATCCTGGAAAATATTTGTTTCGTTCTTAAATCCGCTCTGGATAATTGAATCATCGCCGAATAATTCTGGATCGCCCCTTTTAACTCTTAATATGGTTGGAATATTTAAATCGGCAGATTGATCAATTTCTATTTTACCTTTTGAAAAACCACCCACTGCGGCAGTTTTCTTTTCTTTAGCTTTTTCTTCTTTCTCTTTCTTAATAGAACTAATCGCATTTACTTTAGCTTCCGAACCAAAACCGGTTGCTATAACCGTGTAAGAAATGTACTCCGTCATATCTTCTTTGTTGACAATACCAAAGATTACATTCGCTTCTTCACCGGCAGATTCAAAAATAATTTTATTACCGGCTTCGATTTCTTGCATGGTCATATTGGGTGAGCCGGATACATTCAATAGAATATTCTTAGCACCTTTGATAGAAACGCCTTCGAGCAGCGGTGAAGAGATTGCTTTTTGTGCTGCTTCGACTGCACGGTTTTCACCGCTTGCAATGCCGCATCCCATTAATGCATGTCCGCTATCGCGCATTACGGTACGAACATCGGCGAAATCAACATTGATAATTCCTTTGATTGTAATAATATCGGCAATACCGCGTGTTGCTTCATAAAGGATTTCGTTCGGCTTATCGAATGCAGCTTTTGCTGCCGTTGCAGTGTCAATAATACTTAATATTCTGCCGTTAGGAATTACGATTAAACTATCAACGTATTGTTTTAATTCTTTAATTCCTTCATCGGCATTTTTCATTCTTTGTTTACCTTCCCACGAGAAAGGTTTTGTAACAATACCGATTACGAGGGCACCAAGACTCTTAGCAATTGAAGCTACGATAGGAGCGCCGCCCGTTCCGGTACCACCGCCCATACCGGCAGTGACAAAAACCATATCACTCCCTTCAAGAACACGCGATAATTTTTCGCGGTCCTCTTCTGCAGCTTTTTTGCCAACGTTGGGATCTGCACCGGCACCAAGTCCTCTTGTAATCCCGGTACCGATTTGTATTTTCTGCTGAGCAACACTTTCCTCGAGAACTTGAGCATCCGTGTTGACCGCCACAAACTCTACACCTCTTAGACCGCGGTTGATCATACTATCGATAGCGTTGCAGCCACCGCCGCCAACGCCAACGACTTTTAAGTTTGCGGATAACCTTCTGGGTTCTTCGCGATCAAGAGTAACGAACTTTAACATGATTCCTCCTTGTTGTGGTGTATTTATAAATTATCAAAAAAATCTTGTACTTTTCTAAAGACCTTTGTGATGTTTATTTTTTTATCTGCTGCTTGTTTTACTGTTGTTAAATTTTCTGATGAAGTTTGCCCCGGAATCCCCCTTATCAATCCGGCAACAGTTGCAAACTCCGGACTTTCAACTTCATTCGATAAACCGGAACCGAGTTCAAGCGGTACACCCATTCTTGCCGGAATTCCAAAAACTTCTTCCGCTAATTCTGTGCATCCTTTTAATAATGAACCGCCGCCGGTTAATACCACACCGGCTTTAATTTTATTTTTGAACCCGGCATTGCGTAATTCATTATCAATCAATGTGAATAATTCTTTCATGCGGATACTAATTATTTGTGTAAGAAGAGTAACCGGAATTTTGATGTTTCCCCTAGCACCAACTCCTTTTATATAAAGATCTTCATCGCGGATAATTGCATTTTCCGTAGCATAGCCGTGATCTTTTTTAAGTTTTTCCGCATCGGTTGTTACAATTCCCAAAGTTTCTCTTATATCATTTGTAACCTGGTTACCGGCAACACCAAAAACTTTTGTATGCTTAATAGCTCTTTTGTGGAAGATTGCTATATCTGTTGTGCCGCCGCCGATATCAATCAAAAGTGTTCCGAGATCTTTTTCATTTTCTTCGAGTACTGATAAACTTGATGCAATCGGCTGAAGTATATAATCTTTAACTGTGTAACCGGCACGTTCAACTGATTTCTTTATGTTTTGAATTGCCGGTACCGAAGCGAGTACAACATGATTAACAGCTTCGAGGCGCGAACCGCACATTCCTATCGGGTCATCAATACCACCCTGGTAATCAACAAAATATTCTTCGGGAATTATGTGGAGTATTTGCCGGTCCGATGGAATCCTAATTGTCTGAACATCTGATTTTAATCTTTCCAAATCACTTTCTGTTATTTCGTGTTCAGGATTATTTATGGTAACGTAATTTCTGTGGCGCAGACTCGTGATATGTTCACCGGCTACACCAACATTAATTTCTTTTACTTGCAGCCCGGCTCGGTTGATTGCAATATTCATTGCTTCGGTTATTGCTTCTGCTGTCTTAGAAATATTTGCTACTAATCCTCTGTTCAATCCCTCCGAGGGAGATACACCAAAACCAAGTATGTTAGTACTATTCTCTAAGCGTTCTGCAATTACAGCACAAACTTTTGTTGTCCCTAGATCCAACCCGGCTATAACATTCTTCTTCATGATTGCTTCTCTCCCTCTTCTAAAGTTTCTTGTATAATTCCTAAATAGACATGACCATTGTATCTGAGGTCAACATATTCCATAATATTATTTACTTCTTTCCCTTTCAGATAATTCCAAAGATTATTGAAGTAGACAACTTTTTTAATTTCATTATCTCTGCCGATAATCACCGGGTAATCAAGAAACGAGAAATTCAACAAAATATCACCGCCGCTTCGCATATCAACACTTGATAGACCCTCATGTAATTCCGTACTTAGTAATTTCATCCCGGTAATAATTTTTGAAGCAACCAGCAGATCATTATTTTTTTTCAAACTTGAAAGCATTCTAAAATTTTTATCAGAAGGATTGATAATAATCGGGAAATCGATCCGCTTAGTATCGGGTAAAAGCGGAAGTACTTGAAGATTGTCCGTCAACAAATATTGTGTATCATCTACCATCAATATCGATTCGATTTTTTTCTCGATTATGTTTATTGAAACTTTTTTATTCCCATCGTAACGTACTTCAGCTTGCTTTACATAAGGATGTTTTTCAATCCTATCTTTGATAATCTGAAGTGTTATGTTTTTATAGTTATTTCTTTCTAACAAATTTGCATGGTGCAGATAATTCTCTTTTGATAAATGAGTATTACCCTCTAACGAAATTATTTCAACTTTATATTTATCAGTCTGTTTTAATCCAAACGTTAGGTAGCCAATCAGCGCAACTATTGTTATTAGTAATACAACGCTCGATATTTTTGCTTTACTTGTCATTTATCTTTTTAATCTTCCCTACCAATTATTTTTTGCTTTCACCTTTAACAGAGCCGGCGGAAGCGTTTAAATATTCAACAAACTTTTCGCCAAACTTCCATATATCACCGGCACCAAGCGTGATAATAATATCACCCTTTTTATAGATCTTCTGTAGAAGATCCGGCACCTTTGTTTTATCGGGTTCATAGTAAACATGTTTATGACCAAACTTTTTAGCGGAGTCGGCTATTAATTTCCCCGAGATTCCTTCAACCGGTTTTTCACGCGCCGGGTAAACATCAGTACAAATGAAAATATCGGAATTCAAAAATGATCTGCCGAACTCCTCATAAAAATCTTTTGTGCGTGAATACAAATGCGGCTGGAATACCGCTACCAATCTTCTGTTCCAGCCCTTTCTTATTCCATCAAGTGTAACATTGATTTCTGTAGGATGATGACCGTAATCATCAATCACCATCACACCATCATCATATTTTTTTTCGAATCGTCTGTAAACACCGGTGAAAGATTGCAGTGCTTTTTTTATTACTTCAAACTGAACTCCCATTTCTTTGGCAATTGTCAGTGCAACCAAAGAATTCTTTATGTTGTGAAGACCGGGAATGTTTAGCTGGATTCTGCCAAGTTCAATACCTTTATAAATCACCGTGAACTCAGTTCTATTTTTATCATGAACAATATTAATTGCACGAATATCTGCTTGCGGAGAAAGTCCGTATGTAAAAATCTTTTTGTTTATCAAAGGAATTATATCTTGCAATGCCGGTTCATCAAGACATAGAACAACAAACCCGAAGAAAGGAACTTTGTTTGCAAATTCAATAAATGCAGATTTTATATCTTCAAGGTCTTTATATGTATCGAGATGTTCTTTTTCCAGTGTTGTTAATGCGGCAATAACCGGTGCAAGTTTTAAAAATGTTCTATCGAATTCGTCTGCTTCAACTACAATGTAATCGCCTTTACCCAATCTTGCATTTGTTCCGCCGAGACCGCTTAATTTACCCCCAACAATAATTGTCGGATCGATTCCGGCTTCGGTTAAAACCAAACCGACCATAGATGTTGTTGTTGTTTTACCATGTGTACCGGCAATGCCGATTCCATATTTCATCCGCATACATTCGGCTAACATCTCGGATCGTTTGATAACCGGGATGTTTCTTTCAATTGCAGCTTTTACTTCCGGGTTATCCAATGTTACTGCAGAAGAATAAACAACAACATCCGCCTCGGTTAAATTTTCTGCAGAATGACCTTCGTAAATTTTTATGCCTAAACTTTCAAGTCGATCGGTAACCTCTGTTTTAGCAAGATCGGAACCGGTTATACAAAATCCCTGACTTAAAAGTATTTCTGCAATACCGCTCATTCCTATTCCGCCAATACCAATAAAGTGAACATTTTTTACAGTCATCATCATAATATTCATTCCTTATAACCACCCCCTTTAATTCCCCCTCCTAAATTAGGAGGGGGATATGGGGGAGGTCATCAAATTTTTTCCGCAAAAATTATTGCGTGTTCTGCAATAATTTTTGCTGCATCCGGTTTAGCAAATGTTGAAATATTTTTTCTCAGCTCCGATAATCTATATTCGTCATTCACCAATTCCTTCACTATATCAACCAGACTGGATTTTAGATTTTTATCTTCTATTAAAATTGCAGCGTTTGAATCACAAAGTGATTTTGCATTGATGTATTGATGATTAGCCGCAACATTTGTTGATGGTACAAAAATTACTGCCATGCCTAAATAAGCCGCCTCGGTAATTGTTGTAGCGCCAGAACGTGCGATCAAAAGATCGCAAGCCGAGAATGCTGAAGACATATCATTAATAAAAGGCATCACTTTAATTGAACCACCCTCATATTTTTTGTACCGGTCGTAATATGCCGGACCGGTCTGCCAAATTATTTGTAACCCCATTGATAAAAATTTATCAATTGAATTTTCGACGGCATCATTTAATGATCTTGCACCGAGACTGCCGCCAATAATCAGCAGTGTCTTTTTATTTTCATCCAAACTAAAATTTTGCAGAGCTTTCTTTTTATCTATTAATTTTAATGTTACACGTACCGGGTTGCCGGTCAACTGTAATTTGCTTTCTTCACGGAAATATTTTTTCGACTCTTCAAAAGCGATATGAATTTCATCCGCCTTTTTTTCCAGCAATCTATTTGTTACACCCGGATAACTATTCTGCTCAAGTAAAATTATTTTTGAACCCAAAACCGAAGCCGCCCAAACAACGGGACCGGATACATATGCACCGCTGCCAATAACAACTTTCGGTTTGAAATTTAAATTGATCAACAAACTTTGAATTGCGGCAACTAAAACTTTTACCGGGAATAAAATATTATTCAAAGTTAGCCTTCTTGAAAATCCGCTGATCCAGATCGGCTTGAAATTAAATCCATATTCCGGGACAACTCTCGCTTCAATTTTATTTTTAGTTCCAACAAACAAAATTTCTGATTCTGGTTTTAATTGTCGTATCATTTGTGCGACTGCAAGTGCCGGGTATAAATGTCCACCGGTTCCGCCGCCAGCAAAAATGAAACGATATGACGTAAGTTTACTCATCCTACTTGTGCTATTCTCAATTCTTCCGTTTTAAGTGTTTCTCTCGCAACGTTCACAATTATTCCAACCGATACACCAAAGAGAATAATCGATGTTCCTCCAAAACTGATAAACGGTAATGTTATTCCGGTTGTTGGCAGCAGACCGGTAACAACACCGGCATTAATAAATGCACTTAATAAAATGTTGAATCCTAATCCAAATACTAAAAGCTGACCGAATTTATCTTGTGATTTTTTTGCTATGATTAAACAGATAACAAATAGAACCAGATAAAGAAAGAGGATTGTAATTGAACCGATATATCCCATCTCTTCGCCAAGGATCGAGAAAATAAAATCGCCGTATGATTCGGGAAGAAAGAGATCACTCTGGCGGCTGTGCCCTAAGCCCAAACCGGTTAATCCTCCGCTGCCTAGTGCAATCTTTGCTTGCTTAACTTGAATATTAATATCACCGCCGTTCATCAAACTTTCGAAATATGTAATTACTCTCTCCCGTGAATGTTTGAAAATCATAATAAACAAAACTGCAACGCCGCCGGCAGATGCAAATGTGAAGAGAATATGTTTTAATCTTGCACCGCCTATATACAGTAACGCAAATCCCGTTATTCCAATTATCAAACTCGTACTAACGTTTGGTTGTAAAATCACCAAGCCGCTGATTATGCTGATCCAAAAAAGCATATACAAAAAACCATTTTTAAAATCGGCTAAAAGCTCACCTTTCTTTTCTATTAGTGTCGCTAAGTGCATAATCAAAATTACTTTTGCGGCTTCCGACGGCTGAAATTGCAAAACGCCGAAAATATCTATCCATCTCGATGCACCTTTTACCTTTGGTGCAAACAAAAGCGTAAGAATTAAAACCGCGATAATCCCCAATAATAATTTTTTGCTGTGCTTTCTGTAAACATCATAAGGTACGTGTGCAAATACTACAAGTGCAATAAATGCAACGACAACTTTCCAGAAATGCGATTTGAATAAATAGTAGAGATTATTAAACTTGTTCAAGCTGTAAGTTCCGCTTGCCGTAAAAACGATGATGGAACCGAGCAGCATCAACGCCACAACTAGAACGATCAATATTTTAACGTAACCTTTCATTACTTTAAATCATTCACAGCTTGTTTGAAAACTTTTCCCCTATGCTCATAGTTGTTGAACATATCAAAACTTGCACAAGCCGGTGAGAGCAAAACAACCGATCCCGGTTCAGCTTCTTTGCATGCTGCTATAACACAACTTTCAAGCGATTCTTTTTTTTCTGTTTGAACTATGCTGCCGAAATAATCATAAACCTTTTGTGCTGAAGAACCGATGGCATAAATCTTTTTAACGTGCTTTATCACCAAATCTTTTATCTGGTCGTAATTGTTACCCTTGTCTTTACCACCGAGAATTAAGTACAATGGCTTGTTGAATGTTCTTAAAGCAACCAATACTGAATCAACATTTGTTGCTTTTGAATCGTTGTAGTACTCAACTCCATTCAACTCTTTTACAAATTCGATTCTGTGTTCAACACCTTTAAATGTCTTGAAAGCATTTCTAATTTTTTGATTCGGCAGATTTAATGTTTTTGCAACTGCAAGAACAGCAAGTGCGTTTGCAATGTTATGTTCACCTTTTATAAAAAGATCATCTACAGAACAGATTTCCGTAACCGAACCAAACCAGGCAAAGTAGAGTTTGCTATTTTTAAGATATGCACCAACGTGCAATTCTTTCTTTAACGAGAACCCGAGTTTCTGAACGCGCTTGTTCTGCATGGTTGCAAATGTCAGGTTATCATCGGCATTGTAAACAAAGAAATCATCTTCATCCTGGTTATCTGTAATTTTAATTTTTGAAGCTATATATTCATCAAAACTATTATTGTATCGATCCATGTGATCCGGTGTGATATTAAGTATCAAAGAGAAAAACGGTTTGAACCGATCAATAAAATCTAATTGAAAACTTGATGTCTCGAGCGAAACAAATTCATTTTCATTAACCAGCGGTGCAATTTCAGTGAATGCCTTCCCTATATTCCCGGCTTCATAAGATTTTAATCCGCATTCGTTTAAAGTATAATTCATCAAAGCAGTGGTTGTAGTTTTGCCATTTGTACCGGTAATTGAAATAATCTTTCCTTTGCAAAACCACGATGCAAATTCTACTTCGCTGTAAATTTTAATTTTTCTCTCAACAGCTTTTTTCAAAACCGGTGAATCGGTCGGTACACCGGGACTTGTAACAATAAAATCACAATCATAGATCCGGTCCGAATGATTACCATATTCAAATGATATCCCTAATTCATCAAAAATAGAAATTGCATCTTTCAAATTTTCTTTTGTACCGCTGTCGCTTACAAATGGAACGCCTCCTATCTTCTTAACAAGTTTAGCAGTCCCAATACCGCTTCTTACTGCGCCTATTATCGATATTTTTTTATTTCGTATTTCCATTATCTTATCTTGAATGACGCAATGCTTATGATGGCAAGAATAATTGTAATGATATAAAATCGTATCACAATTTTTGGTTCAGCCCAATTCAACTGTTCAAAGTGATGATGAATCGGAGCCATCTTAAAGACCCTTCTGCCTTCGCCATATTTTACTTTTGTATATTTGAAATAGAGCCGCTGAATTATTACCGATAAAGTCTCAAGAAAATAAATTCCGCCAAGGATCGGGATTAACAATTCCTTCTTGATTAAAATTGTAAGAATTCCAAATGCACCGCCAAGAGCGAGTGAACCGGTATCACCCATAAAAACTTGAGCCGGGTAAAAATTGAACCACAAGAATCCAAGTCCGGCACCGATGAGTGCAGCAATAAACACAGTCAGTTCGCCTGAGCCGGGCAGATATATAATGTTAAGATAATCTGCATAGATAATGTTACCGGATACATAACACATAATTGCAAGTGTGAGCATAACGATTATCATTGTACCGATTGCCAAACCATCAAGACCATCCGTAAGATTAACCGCGTTCGACGTTGCCGTAATAATGAAGATTATTGCCGGTATGTAGAGGTAAGAAAAATCCCAATTTAAATTTTTGAAAAACGGGAGAGTTGTTTGCGAATTATAGGGTGCAAATTCCGGCAAGAAATAAATTGCAGCGCCAACAACTAACCCAACAAATATTTGCCCTAACAATTTGTAACGCGCAATCAAACCTTGAGGAAGTTTCTTCACAACTTTTAAGTAATCATCTAAAAAACCAACTCCGCCGAGGACAATCGTTCCGAATAAAACAAGAATTATGTAGATACTTTTTATATCGCTCCAAAGCAGAACGGGAAAAATAACAGACGTTAATATTATTAAGCCGCCCATAGTAGGAGTACCGGCTTTTTTCTTGTGCGTCTGTGGTCCTTCTTCTCTAATCGGCTGGTCAACCTGGTTTTTCTTTAACCGGGCAATAATCTTTGGACCGAAATAAAAAGATAGTAACAGTGCTGTTATTGCTGCGAGGGCAGAACGGAACGTTAAGAACCGGAATAGATCGAACCCCGGCGGATCGAAGACTTCGTTTATGTAATCAAATAAATAGTAAAACATTATTCAAACCTTTTCTCCAATGTGTTTATAAATTCTTCCATTCTCATCCCACGCGAACCTTTTCCAAGAATTACAGATTTTTCAATTGATTCATATTTGAGATACAATTCAAGTTCTCCGCGCGTGCTAAAATGGATTGATTTTATTTTTTTGCTTGATAATGCTTTATGTAAATGTTTCATCATGCTGCCGATTGTAAGAACTAATATCTTATCACTCTGCCGGAAATTGTTCGCTAATTCTTTGTGGAGCTTTACGCTTGCAATTCCTAATTCAAGCATATCTCCAAGCACAAACACTTTTTTATTGAACAGCTTAATTCGATTCACAATTTCAACTGCTGATTTAACCGAGCCCGGATTTGAGTTATAGGTATCATCAATCAATACAGCATCTTTAAATTTTCGCACTACAAATCTTCCATATACCGGTTTAATTTTTTCGGCACCTGATATAATTTGTTCCGGTTTTAATCCGGCAAAGAGTGATACAGCTACCGAAGCCAAAAAATTTTTTGCGTTTGATTCACCGCAAATCGGCAAAGTAACGGCAAACTTTCCCAAACCTTTACCTAATGAGAGAACGTTTTTATTAAATCCTATTTGAATCTTTGGTCTGCCGTCGTTTGTGTAACTTAGAATTTTACCTTTAACATCAGCGTTACCTTTGAATCCGTATGTAATCTTGTTCCAATAATTCTTCGATGTTTTTTTAAGAATCGGATCATCTAAATTCAAAAAAACTTTTCCACCGTGTATCTCGCATAGATCAAGCAAAGCAGATTTCTCTTTATGGACGCCTTCTTTATTTCTCAAGAATTCTAAATGGGAATCTCCAATGTTTGTGATAAGAGCAATATCAGGCAGTGATATATTTGCCGAGTATTCAATTTCTCCAAAGTGATTTGTTCCTTGTTCAAGAACTAATGCTTCACATTTTTCATCCGCCGATAAGATGGTAAGCGGCACGCCGATGTGATTGTTGTTATTTGCTTCAGTCTTAATTACTTCAAATTTTTCCGAGAGCAAGGTTGAAATGATTTCTTTGGTAGTTGTTTTGCCGTTACTGCCGGTTACCGAAATTACCTTAGCGCCTAATTTTTTTCTCCATGTTCTTGCAATATCACCGTATGCTTTTATTGAATCTTCAACAGTAATAATTGGTATTTCAATTTTTGAAAATTTTCTCAACCTATTTTTATTTATTACTACTGCACCAGCACCATTATTAATTGCTTCTTGCACAAAATCGTGTCCATCGAGTTTTTCACCTTTTATGGCAACAAAGAGGGTTCCTTTTTTAACTTTACGTGAATCAATTTCAACTGAAGCAAGCGACTCATAACTGTCCGGGTTATAAATTTCGGCAGTTGGTAGGTTAAATAAATCTTCAATAGTAATTTTTATTTTGCCCATTCTTCCAAATATTTAATTGCGGTTTCTTTATCTGAAAAATGTTTTCTTACACCATTAATCTCCTGGTAATTCTCATGACCTTTACCGGCAATAAGAATAACAGCATTATCCTCGCTTTCATAAATAGATGCGCGGATTGCTTCCTCGCGATTTTCAATTACTCTATAATTATTTGTTTGAATTCCTTTAAGAATTTCATCGATTATAAGGAACGGATCTTCTGTTCTTGGATTATCGGAAGTAACGTATGCACGGTCGCTCATTTCAGCAGCAATTTTTCCCATCACCGGTCGTTTTGATCTATCGCGGTCACCGCCGCAGCCAAACACTGTATAAATTGGTCTTTCTTTTTTTACTATATGATGAATTGCATTTAATGCTTGCTGCAAACTATCGGATGTATGCGAATAATCGATTATAACTTTTTTGTTTTTCTTAGAAACAACCTCAAATCTTCCCGGCACTTGCGGAGTTGTATTCACACCTTTACCGGCAATGATAGGATCAACACCGGCAATTACAGCCGAAGCAAAAGCTGCTGTTGCATTATAAGCGTTAAAATGTCCAACCAAACTTGTTTTAAAATGAAATTGCTTCCCCTTGTATTCAACATCGAATGTAGTTCCATCCAAATTAAATTCTATATTCTGCACCCTGAATTCAGCATTCGCCATTATTCCATACGAAAATTTTTTTGCTCTGGTATCGAAAATTAATTTGGAAGATTTTGGATCATCACCATTGTAAATCACATAACCACTCCCGGGAATCATATCAAACAAGATTTTTTTTGCATCAAGATAATGTTCAGGTGTCTTGTGATAATCCATGTGATCGGAAGTTATGTTGGTGAATACTCCGCACCGGAAGTTCAAATCAATAACCCTATTTAAGTGAAGTGCATGGGAAGAAACTTCCATAACACAATGTGTGCAGCCTTCAGAAACCATTTGTGCAAGCAAAGAATTTATTTCGTGAGCTTGTGGAGTAGTAAGCGTTGTTTTTACTTCTTTATCACCGATATAATTAGCGATTGTACCAATCAACCCGGTTTTGTAACCGGCACTTTCAAAAATATTTTTAATGTAAAATGCTGTAGTTGTTTTTCCTTTTGTCCCGGTAATGCCAATAAGAAATAATTTTTTTGATGGTTCGTTATAAAAAATATTCGAAAACTCTGAGAGCGCTTTTCTTGAGTCTTCAACAACAATCTCAACACAACCCGAATGCGAAAAAATTTGATCTGGAACGGATGCAGCATTTTGCATAACAACAGCGCTTGCACCTTGGTTGATTGCATCGGGAATAAATTTATGTCCGTCGGTTTTGAATCCATCGATAGCAAAGAAAATAGAATTTTTTCCAACAGTTCTCGAATCGATAGTGAGCGAATCAATCACCTTGGATTCCGCATTACCGATTACTTGAATTACCCTTACATTATTGAGAAGCTCATTCAGCTTCATCACTTAATTCTCACCGATGTTAATTTTTTGTTTGGTTCACATTTTATATAACATGTATCATTTCTACTTATCTCTTCACCGGGGATTATGCTTTGCATAACTACTTTACCGTTGCCGGTTATTTTATATTTCAATCCTAATTCGTTTAACTGGGCTATTGCATCCCGTAATGAATAATTAATTAAATCCGGCATTATAGATCTATTGATATCTCCAAATCGTTTTGTTGATCCATTGTTGGTAGAAGGAGCTATATTTAAATAACTTTTTGATGTTGATACCGGTGCGGATTTAATATCAGCCATAAGTTGATCAATTATACTTTTGTCTCTCTTAATTTTTTTCTTTTCTGGAACAAGATTTAAATCTGCTTCAACAATTCTTTTTGCAACATCATGGAATATCGGTGCTGCTACAAGTCCGCCGTACTTACCTATTTCAGGGGAATCGACTAAAATCAAACAAATCAACTTTGGATTATCAGCCGGAAAGAATCCTATAAACGATGAATTGTGTTTACTTCTAGAATAAGAATTATCAACTAATTTTTGTGACGTACCGGTTTTTCCTCCAACTAAAACATCATCAAGCTGGGCAGCAGTACCGGTTCCTTGTTCAACAACACCAACCATTAATTTCTTCATGAGATCTGATGTTGATTTATCAATAACCGACCTGATTCTTTTGGGTTTGTTTTCTTCCAGGATTTTGCCCGAAGGATCAGCAACATATTTTAGTACGTACGGCTGATAAATTACACCTCCATTGATCAATGCGCTATAAGCTGTTAACATTTGAATTGGCGTTACTGAAATTTCATAACCGAATGATAGAAATGGTTTAGTCAGCAATGAATATTTATCCGGTTTTTTTAAGTAACCTTCTGCCTCACCGATCAAATCAATAGATGTTGGATTGCTGAACCCGAAATCGCGCAAATATTTATAAAAATCTTCATCGTCAATTCTTGCAGAAAGTTTTGCCATTCCAACATTACTTGACTGTTCTAAAACTTCGTGTACGGTAAGTTTTTCATGGGGATGTGTATCTGTGATTTTTGCATTTTTAATTTTGTATGTTCCATTATCCGTATAGATAACCTCATCTTCTCTAACCAATTTTTTATCGAATAGAATCGACATTGAAATTGATTTCATCGTAGAACCGGGCTCATAGGTATCGGTAAGAATTTTATTTCTCTTAATTTCTAGCGGAAACATTTCATAGTTGGCCGGGTCAAAATCCGGTGTGTTTGCCATCGCATAAATTTCGCCGGTATTGGGATTCATTATTATTCCACTTGCAGACTGGCCACCAAATTTTTCTAATCCATTTACTAATTCTTCCTCAAGAATTTTTTGGTAAGTCTTACTTAATGTAAGGACTATATTATTTCCCGGTTTCGGTGCTTCAGACAGATTTTCATCAACAGATAATATTCTACCCAGTACATCTCTTTCAAAAACATAATATCCATTTGTACCGGTTAACTGTTCGTCGTAAACTTTTTCGATCCCTTCAACACCTTTCATTTCAATTTTATCAACATAACCAAGCACGTGTGATGCCAAACTTCCATAAGGGTAAACACGTGTAAAATCTTCTTCGTAGTATAGACCTTCTATAAAAATATTTTTTAGCTGCAAAGCTTTATTCATGGATACTTTTTTTTCCAGGCAAATATTCTTTACTCCATTTTCTATTAACCGGCTGTAATATGTTTTATTCTTATTAAAAATCTTTGCAAACAATGATGAAATTGTATCAACCTTTTGTTTATTCATCATCCTCGTATCAACAAAAAAAGAAATGTTGTCTTTAGTGTAACTAAGAACTTCTCCATTTATATCTTTGATCAGTCCGCGTTCAGCATTTACAATTTGAGGTTTATTCTGCTGCCTATCGGCTATTAATTTATAGTATTCGTTGTTTGTTATCTGGATGTTAAACAATCTTATAGACAAACCGGCAAATACTAATAATAGAAAAAGTGTCAATATTAGGGCGCGGTAATTAATCATATTTTTCGTTTACGATTTTTTCAAGTTGCTTTATTTGATCTTTATTAACTTTTATTGTTTCTAAATTATCCTTAGGACGAACCATATTTAGCGTGTCGATAGCTATTCTAACAATCCTTTCCTCGGCTGTTAATGTTTGTATTTCAATCATTTTCGATTCAATACGGTTTTGCCGTTCGTTCAATGTTTCAATTTTATTTAAGCGTTCTTTATTTAAATTTTTTATTTCCGTCAAAGTTGCTACATATATAAACAGAATAGATGCTATTGATAAAACAATAATTATAAAACTTTTAAGCGATGATTTTTTCATCGTTATACTCTTTCTGCTGCTCTAAGTTTAGCACTTCGTGATCGTTTGTTAATTTTTACTTCCTCATCTGTTGGTTGTATTGGTTTCGAATTCACTAATTTTAATTTTTGCACTTTGTTGCAAATACAGATTGGCGTGCCGGGTGGACAAATACATTTTAATGTCTCATACTTAAATTTTTCTTTAACAATTCTATCTTCTAATGAATGGTATGCTAGTACTACAATCCTACCGCCTACATTCAAATGTTCTATTGACTTGTCTAAAAAATTTTTCAGTTCTTCAAGTTCATTATTAACATAAATGCGTAACGCCTGAAATACTCTTGTAAGTGTTTTGGTTAAATATCTTTCCGGTGTAACTTTCTTTATTAACTCTTTTAATTGGTTTGTTGATGTAAACTTTGTTGTATTTCTGTACTCAACGATTTTCTTTGCTATCATTCTCGAATTTTTTTCTTCTCCATATTCAAAAATGATATTTGCAATTTGCTCATAGGAAAAAGTATTTAATACTTTAGATGCTGATATACCGGCTTTTTTATTCATCCTTAGATCAAGGGGTGCATCTTCTCTAAATGTAAAACCCGATTCTATATTATCGAGCTGATAGGAAGAAACCCCTAGATCTACAAAGATGCCGTCAAATTTTTCAATGAACTCAATTTTTGAAATTGTGCTGATATCGGAAAAACTTGTGTTGTAGATAGAAAATCTTTTGTCGTTGCTGAATTTTTTCTTGCAATAATCGAATGCGTCCGCATCTTTATCTGTTGCAACAAGTTTTCCTTTATTGTTAAGTCTATTTAAGATTTCCGAAGAGTGTCCGCCAAACCCAATTGTGCCGTCGAAATAAATTCCTTCTTTTTTTGTTACAAGTAAATCAACGCTCTCTTTTAAGAGAACCGGCACATGTTGATTCATTTCGTTTTTTTCTGCATCACCTGTTTTGCTAATTCCGCAAATGGTTTTGAATTTTCTTTTTTATATGCTTCGTAAATATCCGGATTCCATAGTTCGATCTTTTTTGTCTGCCCGAGAATAATTACTTCCCTATCAATACCGGCAAACTCTAACAAATTTTTAGGTACAAGTAAACGTGATTGAGAATCCAGTTTTTCTTCTGCTGCTAATTCCGAAATCAGTCTTTTAAATGCTGATTCTTCCGGGTCAAAATCATCGAGCTGGTTTATCCTTACCAATACATCTGCTTTCCATGAATCTTGAGGATAGATATCGATACACTGAACAATACCGCGTGTCATTATGAAAGTATCACTTGCTTCTTGATTTACATACTTTCTAAATTTTGAGGGTATGCTGACTCTGCCTTTAGAATCTACCGAATATTTATAACTGCCTAAAAACATACTTCTCCACTATTTGGGAAACATAAACACAATCACCCACTTGACTACAAAATAACTGATTTTGATTGGGATTGTCAAGAAATATTTATTTAAAAATCAAAAAAAGTGAACAAATCACATTGTTGGTCAAAGCACTTGTGATGGAGAAAAATGCCGCTGAATAACGGGGGAATTTTATATCACCGATTAGTTTATGTAACTTGGAGATCACCTACTCAATTTTAGTACAACGCAAACCTCCATATCACCAAGATTAACTTCGTAGGATGCGTTATTAAATTCATAGTTACAGTTGAGAAGTATTTTTAATGTATGTGATTGCTTTGGGTTGGTATTAATTTAATAATGAAGTAGAACTAATTGAGCCACCTGGGAGACTTTCCCAAGGGGATGTCTTCGACAGAACTCCCGAACCAGGGCATTGTCCCGATTCATTTCATCAGGATACTACTCCACCGATTTACTCTATTGTTCCAAAGGTTTGTTTTAGGTTGGTCAATTTGAAGTTAAAAAATCTTATTGAGCCACCTGGCGGACTTGAACCGCCGACCCGCGCATTACGAATGCGCTGCTCTACCAGCTGAGCTAAGGTGGCTTTAGAAACTATCTTAATTTCTTTTTGTGTCGATTCTTTCTCAAACGTTTTTTACGCTTGTGTGTTGCCATTTTATGGCGTTTTCTTTTTCTGCCGCACGGCATAGTATTACTCCTTAATTACTATTAATGTGAGTTAATTAATTCTTGTGCTCTTTTCGCAACTTCTGTATTCGGATTTATAGCAACAGCTTTTTTCCACCAGACTAAAGCCTCATCGCGTTTACCGGAATTTATTGTTACAACACCCAAATTTAAATGTGCTATTTGATGCTGTGGGTTGTAGATCAATGCTTCTTTCATCCATTTTTCAGCTTCAGCATAATTTCTAAGATCAAAATAACATACACCCATATCAACAAGCACATCGGCTTCTTTAGGATTTGTTTTTAAATACTCTTTATATTTTTCAATTGCACGCTCTTTTAATCCGGAATCATTAAGTAGATGAGCTAATTCAAGTAATTTAACTTCATCCGGGTTAACCTTAAGTTGATTTTCGAGTTCGTTGATTCTCTCTAAATTTTTTAAATCTACTCCGCTATGTAATTCTTCAAAACTTTTATCTGATTGAATCTGTTGAGACGGTTTATCAAATATTCCAGATGTAAACAATATTACTCCGATTACAACTACCAAAGAAAATAAAACATAAAATAATTTTATTGGTGATAATTTTTTTTCAATGGGTCCAGCGTCAGTCATTCTTTCCGATTTCTTTTTTCCTTGCTTAACTTTTGATTTTACTTCATCAGTATCAACTTTTCCGGATTTGACTTTAACTAACCGATCAATTTTCTTGTTAACTGTCGATCCGCATTCAGGGCAAAACTTAAAATTAGGATCTATTAATTCACCACACACTGTACAATATTTAGAATTTTGATCAACCATAAATTAATTGTTGTCCTTCATACCGGAATCAACGGCAGATTTGAAATCTTTAGAAAACTTAAAAGTCGGGACGAAATGATCTCCGACATAAACTTTCTCGCCCGTTCTAGGATTACGGGCATATCTTGCTTTTTTCTTTTTAACCTTATAGGTACCAAAACCTCTTATTTCTATCCCTTTACCCTCTCTCAGAGCTTGAATAACAGTATTCAGAAATCCTTCAATAATAGCTTCGGTCTCTAACTTTGTAAGACCGGTTCCCAAGGCAACTTTTTCAACAATGTCTGCTTTAGTCATTTTTACACCCTATTTTTAACTTTTTTTCATAAAACAGAGGCAAAAAATATTAATTCTTCAGTTAAAATCCAATAATATAATAACTTACAGAAATTATACTTTTTCTTATGACTCAAAATAAATAGCCTTGTTTCACTTTAAGACGTTTAATAAAACAAAATTTCATAAAAAGTCTTAAAAACTCACTAAAACAAAAAAAATATCTTGGTATATGATTTGAGAATAAGGTATTAGTTATTCAAGGAGAAAAAATGTCACTTGTACCGATTATTTATACCAGTTTAATTCTGTTCTTTGGTCTTATGGTAATTGTACTTTTTTTCTCTTATTTATCTTTTAGAGCTAGGGCTAAAGCAAATCCCCTTATCGAGGAAATTAAAAAAAATCAGCACAGCATCTATTCAGCTCCAAAACCTATAGTAAAAAAAGAAACCCAGATAATCTATAAGTACGATCCCAGATATAATACTTCTCATAGCACTAACAGAAATACTGTCTATGATGAAGAAAGGGTAAATCGACAACCAATAATAGTACGGTCAAATTATTTTCAGCAGAATGAATCTAATTCCTCACAAAATTCTTATACCCAAAAGACCTACAAATCTGAAGAAGAAAGACCCCTCAATTATACATCTACAAGATTAAATAGAACGCGCATTGAAATTATGAACGATTCTGAAAAATACAGCACAAAAAAACATTCAATTATTTTCGAAGAAAGACCGGCTGTTAATTTCCCGAATAGAGATGTTACCCACCTTAACATTTACAACTTTTATTCGGATAATATTGATAATGATCTAAACTTAATCACGGCAACTCCCCTGGCAAAGTCTATGTAACACATTCCCGCTCGTTTGTTTTATAGGTAAAAGATTGTTACGTGTAAATTTATTTTTTATCTTGTACCTATGGAATTGGTACCAATTATATATACTGCACTCAAAATAGTCGCTGCTTTTGCAATAGTAACTATTACTATCTCCTATTTCATATATAAGTTCAAACAAAAACGAGGAATTGAGGGAGAAACTGCACGCATAATCGCTCAGCCAGTGATTAGTACTGAAAAAACGGTAAAGAAAGTGGTTCAAAGAATAACTAAACCTCTGCATTACGACCACATACCGGAAAAACCACACCGCAAACCATCACATATAAACCAGGTGAGTTCAAAAAAAGTAGAGAAAGAAAAGCGCGTTGAAAAAAAACATGAAGTAAAAACAAAAAAATCAGAAAGTATAAATCATCAAAAAGAAAGAATCGAGATTGTTAAAAATCTAACTTCTAAAAATGTTAAAACTCAAAATGAAGTCCCATTACCACACAAAGAAATTTCTAAAAGAACCACGGATGAAAAAAAATTAAATACCTTAGGCGAAGATATTATTGAAAAATATATTGATGAGGATGATAAAGAATTTTATACTTTGAACGTTAAGGATAAGAAAAACAAAAAATAATCCCTCACTTTTTTATTATAACATGAAACGTCAGGAAGAAGCCAAGAATATTCTCCATATAAAAAATATGGTTTGCAACAGATGTATTAAGGTTGTAAAGGATGAATTAGAAAGATTAGGGATTACAGTGTTAAATATCAGTCTTGGTGAAGTTGAAATTTCGAAACCTATTAACCGGCAATTGATGGAAAAAGTAAAAAATGTTTTACTCAACAACGGTTTCGAATTAATAGAAAATCAAAAAGCAAAACTAATTGAGACTATCAAAAAAACAATTATTGAATCGATGTACCCAGATAGTGCACTTGATAACCGAAAGAAAAATTTTTCCGATTTAATCGTTGAAAAAATCGGTAAGGATTATCACTACTTGAGTGCTTTATTTTCTTCACAAGAAAGCATTACTATAGAGCAGTATTATATTCTACAGAAAATTGAACGGGCTAAAGAACTATTGAAATATGGTGAGCTAACACTAAGCGAAATAGCGTACAAACTTAACTACAGCAGCGTTCAGCACCTTTCAAATCAATTTAAGAAGGTAACCGGTTTTTCTGCCAGCGAATTCAAGAACCTAACTCAAAATACAAGAAAGCCGCTCGATAAAGTAGCTGCAAAATAAAACTATAGCACCTACATTATAATTTTATAACAGAAAATAATAATTGTGTAATGCACTTTTTTCATTAACAATTATTTTTGTTGTAGCAATTATCTAAAAGGAGAAACATGAAATCAATAGAATTAAAAATTGAAGGTATGTCTTGCGGTCATTGCGTTATGGCTGTCAAAAAAGAATTGTCAAAATTAAATTTAGAATCTGCAGATGTTAACATCGGCTCTGCTCAAATTAAATTTGATGAATCGAAAGTAACAATTACTTCGATTGAGAATGCAATCGAGACTGCCGGTTATAAAGTAAGAAAGGATTAATAATGAAAAGTTATGACCTACCGGTTGAAGGGATGACATGTGCAAGTTGTGTTACACGTGTTGAAAAAATCGTCGGGAAATTTGAAGGTGTTAAGAACGTTAGCGTCAATCTTGCCACTGAGAGAGTTAATATTACTGCGGAAAATGATACTATTGATTTAAAAGAAATAACAAAAGCACTACATGAATACGGCTATGAATTAAAAACCGAAAATTTAGAAAGAAACAAGCAAACAAAAGTTAATTCAGATGGGTCCGAATTAAATGATGAGTATTACTCAAAGTTAAAAAACGAATTTATTTTTGCATTGGTTCTTACCATACCGGTTTTTGCTATAAGCATGTTAATGGATCAACACTTTTTTCATTCAATCTGGCTTTTCACCCATGAAGAAACAAGAAAAATTCTTTTAATCCTTACTACACCAATTATTTTTATTTCCGGCAAAAGATTTTTTCAGATTTTCTGGCGGAACTTGAAACACTTTTCATTCGAAATGAATTCATTAGTTGCAATCGGGACCGCTGCAGCATACGGATATAGCGTCCTTGCAACTCTTTTTCCTGATTTCTTTTTAACCGGGGATTCAGAGATACACGTTTATTTCGAAACTGCTGCTGTAATAATAACTTTGATTTTGATGGGTAAAGTACTCGAACATAATTCTAAAAGAAAAACTACCGGTGCAATAAAAAAATTATTAGAGCTTAAACCGAAAACTGTTACTGTTGTTGAAGACAATATCGAAAAAGTAATTAACATTTCCGACTTACAAATTGGCAACACAGTTGTTATAAGACCCGGAGAGAAAATTCCGACAGATGGAATTATTCTATCCGGCTATTCAACGATTGATGAATCGATGATCACGGGCGAAAGTATGCCGATTGAAAAAAATGTTGATGCATCTGTAATCGGCGGAACAATCAACAAAAACGGATCATTTAATTTCAGAGTAACTCAAATCGGGGACAATTCAATTCTTGG
>DYJK01000063.1 GCA_020723165.1 Melioribacter roseus
AAAAATGTACAAGGAATTTGAAAGGGAACTTTATTAATGCTGGTTATGATATGTGACTGATTTGATTGAAAACTCTGAAGTGGAATCATATTTTATAAAGGGATGGTAAAATAAAAAGTTGTGCCTCTTCCAATTTCGGATTCCAGCCAAATCTTTCCTTTTAGCATTTCTACCAATTCTTTTGCAATGGAAAGACCTAACCCAACGCCGCCGCTCGTTTGTGCATTATATTGTTTTGATATGCTTTCCGTAGTTCTTTCGAAAGGAAGGAAAATTTTTTCAAAATCTTTGTTATCGATTCCAATGCCGGTATCGCTGATACTGAAAAGTACTTCATCCCCGGATAGTTTTGCGCTTATCTTAACATAACCCGTGTCTGTATATTTTATAGCATTCATTACAATATTGTTTAAGATTTTTTGAAGTTTGATTTTATCTGTCAATATTATGCTATCATCATTGTCCGGTAACTCACCGTAAAATAATTTTAGATTTTTTTCCCTGGCAATTACACTGAACGAAGTGATCAAATCTTTTATCAATTTTTTTATTGATATCTCTTCTTTGTGAATGATACCTTGTTTCGATTCGAGCTGTGATATGTCCAGGATATCCTGGATAATATTTAGCAACTGGTAAGCATTGTTAGTGATCGGCTCGGTTAAATTTTTAACTTCCTCCAATGTTAGGTTTTCGCTCCGGATTAAATTCGCATAGCCAACAATTACATTTAACGGCGTGCGAATCTCGTGAGATACATTATGAAGAAATGCGGTTTTTAATCTGTTTGATTCTTCGGCTTTGTCTTTTGTATCGATCAATTCATCTATCGCTTTTTTCTGTTCCGTAATATCATAAGCAATACCCAGAGCAGCTGTTTTACCTTGATAATTAATTAGTGAGCTGCTGAAATCGATCCAGCGCTCTTTCCCTGATTTATGAACAATCTTAAATTCGTAACGGGATGGGATTGGCTCTCCCTCCTGGCGTTGTAATCCCCTTGATTTGATAAGTTCTCTAAAATCGGGGTGAACTACATCCCAAAAGTTTTTTTGCAGAAGCTCCGGTTGAGAATAACCACTTAGTGTTTCTGCTGCCGGGTTAACATAAACAAATTTAGTCCCCTGGTAAATAAATATTGCAAATGGAGATGATTCCGCCAGTGATCTGAAAATTGCCTCGCTGTTTTTTAATTCTGTAAATAATTTTGTTTTGTCTTCGTGGTTCTTTAAGATTTTGCCGATTAATATTGTAACTATCGGGTAGATGAATAAAACCATCAAAGTGATATTTTTATATGTATCAACAATTTTATGGGAAGGTAACGTTAATACAAATAAAAGCATTGCTGCGTGTACATAAATACCAAGCTGGTATAATTTCCAATTAGATAGATAGTTTAATGACGATTTTCTTTGCCAGCGGTAGAAATAAATTCCGATTAAAAAGGAAGATGAAATAACTAATATTCCCATCAATGTACCGTAACCGCCAATCAGGATACGGTAAATTATTGCCATCAAAGAGGAAATTAAACCGGCAACCGGTCCAAAGAATGCAGCACATAAACTAATTACAATAGATCTTCCATCGAATATTATTCCTTCTGATAAATGGAAAGGGTCCATCATTCCAACTATTGCAACCGCACCGAATAAAATTCCCTGGAAAATTTTTCCGATCAGACTATCAACTTTCCACTTCGATTCAACAAAATTTGAGAGGACGCTTAAAGCAATTAGAAGCGCAAGGCTCTGGAGCCATTCTATATTGAACATTAATAATCTACTTTTCAATTATCCTTTGTTAATATAACATTTATAATTATGATTTCAAGTGATTCAATATTAGCTCAATGTTATTAAATAGATTCCGTTTAGGCGGAGTTAGTTTTTAATATCTATGCCGAGCCAGTTTTCCAAAGTAGAATAAATCAGCTCCTTTTCTTCACCTTCAAAATTTCTAATGTTCGTACCGTGTGCACCACCTTTCTTTACCATTTTTACCGCGTTTGTTTCACCCGTTAACTGGATTGATGATGCGTTCCATGTATCGTTGCCGCCGTAAATGTAAAGGATATTATTCCCGTGTTTTTGAAGCCATTTGTTTACATTTTGCAATGAGCTGCAATCGTAATTAATTTTAGCATCTTCCGGTACTAACATAATGTTTGAGCCGTCATTTATTTCAGTAAGTAAATCTTTGAATGAGGAAAGGTCATACCCGTAATAACCAATTTCATTATAAGCCTGAACAAAAAAGGGACCGAAATCTTTCATTGCTTGTTCCGTAAAAAAGTAGAGGGGGTTGGATTCTTTCATATGATTGTAAAGAACTTCTGCACTCGCATCCGGAGTAGGAATATCTTCACACTTTGTTTGTCCCCACTGCCAGAATGCGAATGAATATTCAAGTGTCATATATTCTAAAACAAAATCATAATCCCATGCAAAACGAATTTGTCCTTGATCTGCGTCTTTCATAAGCAGTGTTCTAACTTCGTCTCTTTTTGCAAGGAAAGCACGCTGAAACTTTTTAATTTTTTCTCTGCATTCTTCGGTACCGACAGAATTTAAAAACATATAAATACGTGGATCTTCTTGCGCAAGATTTATTGGTGCTACATAAGGAACAGAAGCATCAACATCATCCGGGTAAAAATAACGATGGAATAATGTTGTTTCTCCTCCTTTGCTAACCCCGGTATTTATCCATTTACTTTTATATAATTTTTTGAAAAGCTCAACAATCGTATGATGATCTGCCGCTGCTTGTTCAATCGTTAAATACTGCCAGTCAAGTTTATCGGGGACAGATTTGCCAAAGTAACGGTGCTCAACTATAATCTGGTTAGCATCTAAAATGTTTGTCAGTTCGAATTTGTAATTCCGGTTCGCTGCATAACCTTCGGTGAGCAGCACCATTGGTTTTGAAAAATCAAGATGCGATAAATAAAGCCGCTGTGTAAAAGTTTTACTTTTAGGATTCTTATGATCGAGCGGTTGAGTAATGTAAATCTCGTAACCTTCTTTGTAGGTTGTATCAACAGAAATTTTTTTTATTTCCGTAATCTCTTTGAAAGATTTTAACTGTATTAGTAAATCTGAATCGGTTTGTGAGAAGCAAATCGAAGAAACAAAGAAAAGAATTAGTAAAAAATTAATGTAGCGTTTCATTTTTTTACCTTTAAAAAGTCCTTCCCTTTATAGAAGGGAAGGATTTAGGATGGGTTCAAAATTATTTTTCACTCATGAAAGGATAGCGATAATCTTTAGGAGGAATAAAGTTCTCTTTGATTGTACGTGCCGATACCCACCTGATCAAATTTAAATAACTTCCGGCTTTATCGTTTGTTCCGCTTGCACGTGCACCGCCAAACGGCTGCTGACCCACAACTGCACCGGTTGGTTTATCATTGATATAAAAGTTTCCGGCTGAGTGAATCAATGCTTTGTCAGCTTTTTCGATTGCGTACCTATCTTGTGCAAAAATTGCCCCGGTTAATGAATAAGGTGAGGTTTGATCGCAAATCTGTAATGTCTCTTCATATTTGTTATCATCATAAACATATAGTGTGAGTACCGGGCCAAAAATTTCTTCTTCCATAGATTTAAACTTTGGATTGGTTGTTTCAATTACAGTCGGCTCGATAAAATAACCTTTAGATCTGTCGTAATTTCCGCCGAAAATAATTTTTGCCTCGTTCGATTTCTTCGCATAATCAATGTAGCTTGTGATTGTATCGAATGCTCCTTTATCAATTACAGCGTTGAAGAAATTTGTGAAATCTTTCGGGTCGCCCATTTTAACGGTTTTAAGCTCTTCAATCATATATTCTTTCAATTTAGGCCAGATCGATTTTGGAACATAAGCGCGCGAAGCCGCTGAACATTTCTGTCCCTGGTATTCAAAAGCACCGCGAATCATTGCAACGCCCAATGCAGTAATATCGGCGCTTGAATGTGCAAATATGAAATCCTTTCCTCCGGTTTCACCAACTATACGCGGATATGATTTGTACTTTTGTAAATTATTTGCAGCAGTTCTCCACATTGATTGGAATGTAGGCGTAGAGCCGGTAAAATGTATTCCCCCGAAATGTTCGGAATCCATGACCGGGTTACCAACTTTTGAACCTGAACCGGGCACAAAGTTAATTACACCGGCTGGTAAACCAGCGGCTTCCAATAATTTTATTATCCAGTATGCAGAATACACTGAGCTTGACGCCGGTTTTAGTAAAGCTACATTACCCATTAATGCCGGTGCTGTTGGTAAATTGCCCGTGATTGATGTGAAGTTGAATGGTGCAACAGCAAAAATAAAACCTTCAAGTGGACGGTATTCAGATCTGTTCCACATTCCAAAAGGAGAGTGTAACGGCTGCTGTTGGTAGATTTGCATCGCATAGTACGAATTGAAGCGGAAGAAATCTGCTAACTCTGCCGCGGAATCAATTTCTGCCTGGAATGGATTTTTACTTTGTCCAAGCATAGTTGCAGCATTTAAAATATATCTCCACTCGGTAAGTGCGAGTAGATCGGCAGCTTTAAGAAAAACAGCAACTCTATCTTGCCAGTCCATTCTGCTCCAGGTTTTATGAGCGTCCATTGCAGAATCGATAGCGAGTTTAACTTCCTTCTCACTCACTTTATGATATTTTGCTAATACATGTTTGTGATCATGCGGCATTACACAGTTATCTGTATCGTTGGTTCTTATTTCTTTTCCGCCAATGATAATAGGAATTTCAATTTGCTGGTTTGATAATTCATCAAGTTTTGATTTTAATGCAGCTCGTTCCGGGGTCCCCGGTGCATAACTTTTTACCGCTTCATTTTGTGGTAGCGGTACGTTGAATATTGCATTTGCCATGTTACATCCTTTTTTCTTTATTCAAAGAATGATTTTTTAGGTAGGTAAAATTAGGAAAATTAAATGACATCCAAATTTTCAGGTGAGGATTTTTCAAGTGCCCATTTCAACGGATTTTGTAAGATATATTTTCTAATGTTAAATAATTCTTTTTCGTTTCTGATAATTCGGTCGTAATAATTTCTTTGCCATTTGAATTCCGTTATACCCGCTTTGCGAATTCGTTTTGTAGTTACTGATTTGAATTGCCCTATTATTGAACCAAGTGAATTGGAATTCAATGTAGGGGCGATCGGTTCGATCGCCCTATCTTTTGAAGAAATGTTTTGGACGACCCAACGGGTCGCCCCTACGGCATTATCAATTATTATTATTCCGTGAAGATGATTCGGCATTATTATGTAGTAATCTAATTCAACATTCTTGCGGATTGTTTTTGTTTTGTTCCATTCTTCTTCAACGAGTTTGCCAAATTCATTTAATACCATTTCATTGTTTTTAATCTCACCCAGCAACTCAATATGATTTTGAGTGCAAATGGTAACATAATACCACCACGACTGCGAGTAATCAAAATCCTTTAGTCTGATAGAATGGCGGTCAAATTTTTCCATATTATAAACATTTGGTGGCAATTCGCTTTGTGTATGATATTAATTATCCAATCACGTCCTTTAACGAGTTCACACAAAACTCAATCATCTTTTCATTTGAATTATAACCCATCAACCCGATACGCCAAACTTTCCCGGCTAATTCTCCGAGTCCTGCACCTATTTCCAGATTATGTTTCTTCAATAATTCCATTCTAATTTTTGCCTCATCAACCCCATCCGGAATTTTTATTGTAAGTAAATTTGGTATTCGTTCGTTTTCCGGAACGAGCGGTTCTAATCCGATATCTTTTAAACGCGACACTAATTTGACACTGTTCTCTTTGTGTCTACGCCAGGAATTTTCTATTCCTTCTTCTTTTAATAGTAGTAGTGCTTCATGTAATCCGTAAAATTGGTTACTTGGTGCCGTATGATGATATGCTCTTTTGCCTGGACCGTTCCAGTAACTTAAAAGTAAATTCAAATCATTGAACCAGCTTTGAACCGGAATTTTTCTATTCTTGATATAATCAATTGCACGCGGACTGAAAGTAATTGGCGACATCCCGGCAACGCACGATAACCCTTTCTGTGAACATGAGTACGATGCATCTATCTGCCATTTATCAATTTGAATTTCGACTGCACCGAGCGATGTAACCGTGTCCGCAATTACTAATGCACCAAATTTATGTACTATTTCTGCTAGTGTTTTAATATTAGAAAGTGCACCGGTTGATGTTTCAGCATGTACGAATGCTACAACTTTTGCATCTGGATTTTGTTTGAGTGTATCTTCTAACTTCTGTGGATCAATTGCACGTCCCCATGTTTCTTTTACGACAACAACATGTCCGCCAATTTTTTCAACTATTTGTGTCATTCTGTTTGCGAAGTAACCGCCTACACAAACAATCACTTTATCGCCCGACTGAACAAGATTAACAAGGCACGCTTCCATTCCAAGTGAACCGGGACCCGATAACACAAATGTTGCCTCGTTCTCTGTTTTGAATGTGTATTTAAGTAATGATTTTATTTCGTCCATCAATTCGATGAACTGAGGATCGAGATGACCTAATGCTGGTTTTGATAATGCCTTTAAAACTTGTGGATGAACATTTGATGGACCCGGTCCCATCAAAATGCGATTGTATGGTGTAAAAGATTTATTCATAGCATGTCTCGAATATTTTATGTGATAAAAATTTATTAGATGCTGAATGCTTGATAGTTTTGAGTTACAAGTTTCATGTTCCAGGTTACGTGTCTGGATACAAGATGCTGGATTCTTGAAAAAAAGAATAAGACAACTATTAATTCATGTTTTCATGCACCCGTGCATTTTTAAATTCGTACTTAGCTACAGTTCCTCATGTTGCTATGCTAATCCGGCACTAGCAAGAATCTTTTTCAAATTTTCCTTATCTGAATCAGCGAGCTGAGATAGCGGCGCTCTCGGCTCTCCGCCGAAATAACCGAGCATATCCATAGCGGCTTTCAACCCGGCAACACCGTACTTTGCTGTTACAGCTTTGTTAACTGGAATCATCCTTTGTTGAAGCTGCAATGCTTCGTTTAATTTACCATTTTCAATTAACCTCTGAATTTGTACACACTCATTTGGTGCAATGTTTGCAAGCGCCACAATACCTCCAACCGCTCCGCTTGTAATCCCCGAAAAAATCATTGAAGCAGTTCCAACAATTACAGCAAAATCTTTTTTAGTGCTTGCAGCAAATTCGGTAATCTGTCTTGCATTTTCAGAGCTGTTTTTTATTCCTACGATATTCGAATGTTGCGATAGTTTAGCAATGGTTTCAACATCAATGTCAACACCGGTAAATTTAGGAACATTGTAAATTATAACGGGAATCTTAATGGCATCTGCAACTATTGTAAAATATTTAACAAATGAATCGTGTTTCATTTCGGATTTGTAAAAGGAAGGGGTGAGTACCAACGAAAAATCAGCACCACGCTCCGCAGCTTCGTTTGTAAGTGAAATTGTATCTTTGATTGAATCGCTTCCCGTTCCGGCTATGATTAGTTTATTGGAAGGAGCAAATTTTTTTGTTGCTTCAACAAGTTTTAATTTTTCTTCACGTGTAAGAAAAACAGATTCACCGTTGGAACCCATTACAACATAACCGCCGAGTTCAGTTTTATTCCATTTGGAAATATTGCATTCTAATTTATCGATTGATAGTTCACCATTTATAAATGGTGTTGTTATCGGTGGGAAAATACCGTGTATTTTTTTCATTGTTCTCCATTTTATAATATTAATCTCTACACTCTGCCGGAGAAATTCATATCGGAGAGTTTAATTCATCAGCAAGTACACCAAAACAAGATAGACTAATCAAACGCGCCCGGGAATAGTTTTGTAATCCTTTCGTTATTCATAGAGAATCGGTTCGCCAAAATCCTTAAATGAAAATTTTGCAAAGATATGGTGCCCGTCATAATCGAGAACACGCAGATCATCTTCTTGCAGAAGGTCGTCCATTACCGCATCGTAGTGATGACCATATTTTTCAATCGCTTCTTGTAACGGAATTTCGTACACAATAAATTTTTTAATTCCTTTAGAAAATAATTTTTTTACAAGGTTCGGATGTGTAAAAGAATCATACGATGTAATAATTACGATTGGACCGGAGCCCGTTAGATAAATGCCCGCTTTCATTTTGCACCTCCTTTTTAATTTTGTAAAAGAAGAACTGCTGGACAAAAGCGATAGTTGCACTTCAAATGTAAATCTATTTTTTAATTAATTACACTTTTTAAACATTCGTTATTTAAAAAAGATTCTTCAAGACAAACCATATATTTGCCGGGCGTTCGGCCAAACGTCGCATATACCACGGGTACCAGGATTCACCATAAGCAATTAGTACACGGAATCTATAGCCTTCTTTTGCAATCTGTTTTTGCAAAGAAGTTTTGATTCCATACAACATCTGAAATTCATATTTCGATTTTTGAATACCATTCCGTTCTGTTTCTTCTCTAATCCGCTTAATTAATTTTTCATCATGGGTAGCAAAAACAGCTCTTACATTTTTATTTGATCTGTTTTTCATAAGATCGCGTGCACATAGGAAGAAATTATCATCGACTAAAATTTTTCTCTTAAAAACTATATCACCCGGTTCTTTATATGCGCCTTTCACTATTCGTATAGCCGGATTAAATTCCACCAGGTCTAAAATGTCTTGATCGGTTCTTAATAAATACGCCTGAAGACAAATCCCGGCATTATCATGTTCTTTTTTTACACGTTTATAAAAATCGATTGTTCTTTGAGTATATGCACTGCTCTCCATATCGATAAAAACAGTGTTACCCAATTTTTCTTTTGCCTTCGACACAATTGCCGTAAAATTCTTGAATGTTTCTTCTTCCGATAGATCAAATCCAAGTTGTGTGAGTTTAAGGGAAATTTCTATATCAAGTTTTCGGTTAGCAACCTTATCGATAAGTCGAAGGTAATGATCGCGTACAGCATAAGCTTCGGAAATTTGAGTTATATTCTCACCGAGTTTAGTAAAGACGGAAGGAATACCGGCTAGGGAGAATTGATATGCGGCATCAAGTGCTGCTGCTTCAGTTTCACCGGGCATAAATTTTTTTACGGCTTTTTTAACGAATCCAAATTTTGGGATCCGTTCTTTCATCCATCTATTTTCAGACATCCATAAAAGGATGTTTCTCGAAAGACTCATTTGTTTATCCTTCGTAAGTCACGCTTCGACAATCCCTCACTTTGTTCGGTATTGCTCAGCATGACGACGTCGTGCTTTTGCATTTTTTGACAATATTCGAAGAGTATTAAAATCACTTATGAACAGAGCTTCTTTTTTTGCTCTGCTCCAACCTTTAATTTGTTTTTCTCTTTCTATTGCTCTTAAAGGATTATTGAATTCTTCAAAGTACATTAATTCAACGGGTAATCGGATATTTGTGTAGCCCTGATGATATCCCGATTGATGTTCGGATAATCTTCTTTCGATGTTATTGGTTACTCCGGTATAATAACTGCCGTCCGCACACTTTAAAATATAAACAGACATTTTTTTCATAATACTCTTGTGTCAGACTGAGCCGCGCGACGTTAGTCGTGCTAGTCGAAGTCTGACTGATGCTAAATTGAAAAGTCGGTTTATGTTAGTTGGGTAAGTCATGCTTCGACTTATCCCTCGACAATCTCGGGATTGCTCATTAACTCTCTATTTTTTCACCTCCCCCTTTAATTCCCCCTCCTTAGCTCGCCTCGTTCTGCAAGGCAGAGTGGGTAAGGAGGGGGATATGGGGGTGGTTAAATTTTATCCGATGCTGCGGTTTCTACATCTTCAATCGTTTTTGGAATCGGCTTGCCTAACACGCGGCATCCTTTTTCCGTAACAACAATATTATCTTCAATTCTAATTCCGCCGAACTTTCTATATTTATCAACAGCATTATAATTAATGAACTGGGTAAATTTCTTTTCACTTTTCCATTTATCAATAAGTTCGGGTATAAAATAGATTCCCGGTTCAACAGTGAGAACCAATCCTTTAATTAATGATTTACCGTATCTCAAAGATCGGAGACCGAATTGTTCACTCCGTTTAATTTTTTCATTGTAGCCGGTGTACTTTTCACCGAAGTTTTCAAGATCATGAACATCGAGACCAAGTAAATGTCCGAGTCCGTGCGGCATAAAGAGTGCATGTGCACCTTTTGCAACTGCTTCATTTGTATTTCCCTTCATAAATCCGAGTGCTTTTAATCCATCAGCGATTACCTTAGATGATTTCAAATGTACTTCTTTGTATGTAATTCCCGGGCGTATATTTTTAATAGCCGTTAAATTTGCATCCAAAACTATTTGATAAATCTCTTTTTGTTTCTGTGAAAATTTTCCGCTAACCGGGAAAGTTCTTGTAATATCGCTTGCATAATGAAGTAGGGATTCTGCGCCGCTGTCGTTTACAACAATGTCGCCGTTCGCAAGAGTATTTTCGTAGTAGTGATTATGTAATGTTTGACCATTTCTCGAAAAAATGATCGGGAAAGAAATACCGCTGCCCATCGAACGTGCAATTCCTTCTATGAAACCGGCAACTTCTCTTTCTTTCATTCCCGGTTTTGCAAGACGCATTGCGCCTACTTGCATTTCGTACGAAATGGCTATTGCGTTTTCCATTTCTTTCAGTTCATCAGCAGTTTTAATTGATCGTTGTCCGGCAATTGCAATTATTAATTCTGGCGAGGCGTATTCGTTAATTTTTCTAGCATCAATTCCGAGGAGTGATTGTAGCTTTAGCATATTATCGTAACGGTATTGAGGTATGAAATGAATTTTTCTTCCTTGGGCAACGGCATTGCTTATGTATGAATCGAGCTGGGGAAGAGTCTGTGTAACTTTTATTCCAACCTTTACCGCTTTTTCTTTTACCGTTGATTGCGGACCCATCCATACAGTTTCATCTAGAGTAAAATCATTACCGAGAACAATTTCTTTATTCTCATCGATATCAATCAAAGCGGAAAAATTTGCATGATCAATACCGAAGTAATATAAAAATGTGCTGTCTTGCCGGTATTTGTAAGTGTTATCGGCATAATTCATTGGTGCTTCATCATTACCGAGGAAGAGAATGATTCCGTTTTTGATTTTCTTTTTTAATTCTGCTCTTCTTTGAATGTAAGTTTTTGTGTTGAACATTTTATTCTCCTATTTTAATTCTGAAGGAACGAAACGCTTCAGTATGAAGCGGCGGTGGCTGAAGAATCTAAAATTTAGATTCTTCGTTTCACTCAGAATTTAGTAATCCGAATGTTCGGTTCTTCTGATTATTTCGTTCTGTAAAGCTTCGCTTAAATCTACAAAGTAATCACTGTACCCGGCAACACGTACAATTAAATCGCGGTACTTCGCCGGATGTTTTTGTGCCTCGCGTAAAATTTCAGCAGTCACAACATTAAATTGAATGTGATGACCATCCAATCTAAAATAAGTTCTGATAAGCTGCACAGCTTTTTCAATTCCATCTTCAGATTCCAGCAGTTGTGGTGTAAATTTTTGGTTCAGCAAAGTTCCGCCCGTACGCAAATGATCGATCTTTGATGCGGATTTGATAACCGAAGTGGGACCATGAATATCCGCACCTTGAACCGGGGAGATGCCCTCACTAAGCGGTTCATATGCCAAACGTCCGTCGGGTGTTGCACCGGTAACACTTCCGAAATAAACATGGGAGGTTGTAGGAAGCAGATTGATTCTGAAGTGTCCTCCTTTTGTATTTGGTCTTCCATCAACAGCTTTGAAATATATTTCGAAAACTTGTTTAGTTATCTCATCGGCATAATCATCATCGTTGCCGTACTTCGGTGTTTCAAATAATAACTTATCCTGAAGCTCTTTATCATCCTTAAAATTATTTTTCAATGCATTGAGTAATTTCTCAAAGGAAATTTTCTTTTCAGCCAGAGGCTGATGAGCCTTCGGCTCATTATCGAATACATTGTATTTGATCGAAGCGAGTGAATCTGTAATTGTACCGAGTCCCACACCTTGCACGTAAGATGTATTGTAGCGCGCACCACCGGCGTTGTAATCTTTTCCTTTTGCGATGCAGTCATCAATAAGTATCGACATGAAAGGTGCCGGCATATAATCGGCGTATATTCTTTCGATTATGATATTGCCTTTTATTTTGATGTTGATAAAATGATTGAGCTGTTTTTCATATGCCTTCATTAAATCTTCAAAACAAGTAAATGTATTTGGATCACCGGTATTTATGCTGATTTGTTTTTGTGTACGCGGATCGAATCCATTGTTAAGTGTAATTTCCAAAACTTTTACCAAATTAAAATAACCGGTGAGTATGTAAGCTTCTTTTCCGAACGCACCGGTTTCAACACATCCGCTGGCACCACCGCACCTTGCATCTATAATAGATTTACCATGTCTCAGCATTTCCTGAATTATTGCATCTGTATTAAAAATGCTTGGCTGCCCGAATCCGGTCTTAACAATTTTCATCGCACGTTTGAGAAGTCGATCAGAATTTTTTTTGCTTACTTGCACCATTGAGCTTGGCTGCAACAATCTCATCTCTTCGATTACGTCGAGTATGACGTAAGTTAAATCATTAGCCGCATCTTCACCTTCAGGTGTAACTCCGCCAACATTTATCAAACAGAAATCTGTGTAAGTGCCGCTTTCTGCAGCTGTAACTCCAATCTTGGGAGGAGCCGGCTGGTTGTTGAACTTAACCCAGAATGATTGAAGCAGTTCTTTTGCGCTTTCTTTCGTAAGCAAACCGCGTTCAATATCACGTTTATAGAATGGATAAAGATGCTGATCCAATCTGCCGGGGTTGAATGAATCCCAAGTGTTGAGTTCGGTGATTACACCAAGATGGACGAACCAATAACATTGAAGTGCTTCCCAGAAAGTACGCGGTGCATTTGCCGGTACACGATTACAAATTCCGGCAACAGTTTCTAACTCATCTTTACGATGCTTGTCTTTTTCTTGTGAAGCGAGTTCGAATAATTTTTTGCTGTAACGTTTAGTGAATGAGATCAATGCATCGCAGCAAATTTCCATTGCACGCAGCTCTTCTCGCTTTTCGAATGCTTTCGGATCGTTATAAAAATCTAAGTTAGCGATCGAAGAATGAATATCATTTTTAAAATCGAGCATACCTTTTTTGTAAATCTTATCATCGAGCACGGTATGGCCCGGTGCGCGCTGTTCCATAAACTCTGTAAAAATTCCGGCTTCGTAGCAGTCATTCCATTCTTGATCAACTTCTTCGAAAATTTTATCACGAATTGATCTACCACTCCAAAACGGGATGATATCATCGTTGTAAATTGATTTTGTCTCATCACTTACTTTAAACCAAACTTTCTGGCGTGTATCCAATATTTCGAGATCGTTTAAACTGTGAACGCAAAGTTCGGGATAAGTTGGTGTAGCTTTTGGTTCGGGTCCGCGCTCGCCTACAATCAGCTCACCTTCGTTAATACATATTTCTTTATGTTCAAGCAAATATTTGAATGCGAGTGCACGTGCAACGGGTACAGAAACTTTTTCAGCTTGACCGCTTTTGTAAAATTGAGTTAACAATTGTGCGCGTTCGTGTGAAAGTCTTGGAACTGCATTTAAGGTCTGCTCTCGTAATTTTTTTATCCGTTCATTCATTAGTATCCCCCTATTTTTACATTGTAGCCGGTGGAAGAAAATTTATATTTAATATTATCCAATTCTTCTTTCGTAGGGGGGTCGAGATCGGCGAGTTTATTCTCTTTTTTCATTTTACTGTATTTTGAACTTGCACTTTTGTGGTAAGGTAAAAGATTTATCTCTCGGATGTTTTTTAATGTTACAATTAATCCAACCATTTGATCGAGGTTCTCGATCGTATCTGTTATAGTTGGAATGATTGGTATTCTTAGAATAACTTTATTACCTATACCGGTAAGCCGCTTTAAATTTTCGTGGATGATTTTATTGGTAACGCCGGTGTAATGAATGTGCAAATTCTCGTCCATCAATTTGAGGTCGTAAAGAAAGATATCAGTTGTATCGTATATTAGTTCGAAGTTTTTAAAATCTGTGTAGCCGGTTGTATCTATTGCTGTGTGGATATCTTTTTCTTTACACCGAATTAATAATTCGTTTAAGAAATTGATTTGCAGCATTGGTTCACCGCCTGAAAATGTTGCACCGCCTTTTGATTCTTCGTAGAACGGAACATCTTTTTCGATCTCGTCTATTACTTCATCGCTCGTAATTTTGGAACCGATTCTGTTTTTGTTTTCATAATCATGCGAGATGTGCCATCTGAAATTGCAGTCGTCAAATTGTTCGGGTAATTCTCTTTGACTTTCCGGGTTGTGACACCACCAGCATTTGAGCGGACAACCTTTAAAAAAAACTGTTGTCCGTATGCCCGGTCCGTCATTGATTGAATATTTTTTTATATCGAAAATGTATCCTTTTACACTCATAGACGTAAATTATGTAATAAAGCTTTGGGCAAAATAAAAGATTTACTGTTAAAAATGAATCTAATCAAGGCAAATAACGGGAATAGGAAAAAAAATTTATTCCTTTTTAAGAGAAGGGTAATTAACCTTAACCCAAAGCATGCATATTAAATTTCTGTTACTTTGTTTTAACCTCTTTTTTACATTCTGAAAACATTATTTTGTCAATTGTAATTCAACAAATTATGACAAACAAGAACAAATCCATATCGTATGCTTTAGGTGCGGTTCTATTCTGGTCAACAGTTGCAACGGCATTTAAACTCACATTGCGCGGAATGAGTAATTCCCAGATGCTTTTTTATTCATCCCTAACGAGTGTCGTTGTATTGTTTTTCTTTGCTTTTATAAATGCGCCTAAGGAGTTGAAACAATTCTTTAGTAAACATCATTTGAAGAATAACATGGTGCTCGGACTAATCAACCCGTTCGTTTACTATTTGATTTTGTTCGAAGCATATAAAGTTCTGCCGGCACAAGAAGCTCAACCGATAAATTTAACATGGCCGTTGGTTATTTCTATTTTTTCGGTAATCTTCCTGAAACAAAAATTATCGTTACGTACCATACTTGGTTTGATTATTTCTTTTATTGGTGTTGTTGTAATTGCAACACGCGGAAATATTTTCTCGCTTCATTTTCACAATTTGTATGGAGTAGTTTTAGCATTAAGCAGTTCGTTCATCTGGGCATCTTTCTGGATTTTGAATCTTCTCGATAATAGGGAAGAGTCGGTTAAACTTTTCGGATCATTTTTCTTCGGAACAATCTATACCGGAACTTACATTTTTTTCAGCGGTTCGTTCGGGCCAATTGAATTAAAATACTTGTTCGGTGCAATTTACATCGGATTGTTTGAAATGGGGATCACATTTTTCTTGTGGCTGAAGGCGCTTTCGTTGAGCGATAACAAAGCTAAAACCTCTACGATGGTTTATCTCTTCCCGGTAATTTCACTTTTCTTTATTGCATTGGTACTTAAAGAAGAATTGTTTACCTCTTCTATTATTGGACTTGTAATGATTGTTGGAGGAATTTTAGTTCAACGGACTGGCAATAAAGAAGAATTATAAAAGCTTGATATTACGTTCTATGTTATAATTATTCATCTTTGCGTGATGATCTTTAAAAGCTTTTCACGCAATGATGCAAAGTTTTACGCAATCCGCCGAGGCGGACCGCAAAGAAAAGAAATAAATTTTTAGTAGGTAAGATTAATAAAATCATCCCATCATAAATGTCTGTCCAATCTCATCGAGTCCAATTTTAATCGGTAAGTTTTGTGCAGCTCTTTTCATCCAATCAATCGGTTCGTTAAAAGGCTCAACACCTTGCCTGAAAGTTTTTGTATGTACCGGTATGAAATATTTAGCATTAATATCGTTTGCCATTAGAACTGCTTCTTCAGGATTGCAATGGTTTCTCCGCCACGGATTATATGCACCAATCGGCATAATTGCTATATCGATTTGTTCATCTTTGATAACATTAAATTTGTCGGACATAGCTGTATCACCGCCGAATAAAATTTTCTTTCCGTTGTAATCAATTACATATGCGTTATAGCTTCTTCCGTCTTTAAAGTATCCGCGCGATCGATCTTTTTCCCACGGAAAACGCCAGCCGAAATGTTTTACTTCCAGCGCTTTGAAACGAATCCCTTGTAAATTCAATTCATCATTCCAATCCATAACTGAAATTGATTTCCATTCGAGGTCTTCGATAACATCTTTTGTTAGATAGGCAGTAATTACATCTATCTCATTCGGGTATTTATCGGCCAAATGTTTTAAAGTGGGGTAATCCATATGATCCATATGAGCATGGGAGAGAAGAATAATATCAGGTTTAGGGAATTCATCAATTGAGAGCGCCGGCGGTGAAACACGTTGTGGACCAATCGTATTACCAAGGAAATATAAACCGATGTTATCAAACAAAACCGGGTCAGTTACAATCCATTTTCCAAGAAAATTTATCAAAACGGTAGAGTGACCTATCCATGCAAGTGTTAAAGAATCGTCTTCCCAGGTATGTGGTTCGGGTTTAAAATTTAATTTTACCCGTGGTCCGGCTACAGTATCCGATTTAATAAATAGGGGAGCTAAAAATGTACCGGCAAGAACGGCTGATATATGTTTTACAAATTTTCTACGTTTCATAATTCAATAACAGAGTAAACCGGTAAAAAATTCCAATGTTTGGGTAAAAATTAATCTACAATTATTCTGTTGGAAAGTTCGTTCGTATCGTCGGATTTGATAGGGAAATGTTTGCTTAAAACATTGCCTACATTTTCAATCCCCGATAAAATACCTTTGGTAAAATGACCTTCTTTAAATTCACTCTGCATCTCGTCTCTAATATTATTCCAAACTGATTGATCTACTTTTTCATTTATACCCTTATCGGCGAGAATGTAAAATTTTCTTTGGGCAAGTAAAAGAAATAAAAGAATTCCGGTGTTATCTCTTGTTGAATGCATATTAAGTTTATAAAATTCTCTTTCAGCTAATGCACGAATATCTTTTTTTCTATCCAGCCATGATGATTTTTCTTTTATAGAGATACGAATTTCCCCCGAAGTATTTTTTTCTGTTTCTTTAATTTTGTTAGAAATTCTTAAAAAGTCATCATCCGAAAAGAATTCATAGATAAGTTTATTTTTCATAATCGGCAAAATAGTTATTCGATTTTATGCAAAGATAACAGAAGGTTAGTTGAAAAGAAACTATCCTGAATTTGAAAATTCATATATTTGCCGAAGCACTTATAACAATTTATGGTGATAAAAATGTATAAAGTTGTTTTACTAAGACATGGCGAAAGTGAATGGAACAAGCTTAATCTTTTTACCGGTTGGACAGACGTTGATCTATCGGAAAAAGGAGTTCAGGAAGCAGACCAAGCTGGGAAAACTTTGAAAGCGGAAGGATACACTTTTGATATTGCTTTTACTTCGGTTTTGAAAAGGGCAATTAGAACACTTAATATTACTTTGGAAAACATGGATTTGATGTGGATACCGGTCATCAAATCATGGAGATTAAATGAAAGGCATTACGGCGCATTGCAAGGACTGAACAAAGCAGAAACTGCCGAAAAATATGGTAACGAAAAAGTTAAGGTTTGGAGAAGAAGTTACGATGTACCGCCCCCGGCTCTCGAACCAAATGACAAAAGATATCCCGGTAAAGATCCGCGTTATGGCAATATTGATCCTAAAGATATCCCTCTTACCGAAAGTTTAAAATTAACCGTTGATAGATTTTTACCATATTGGCATTCTACTATCGCCCCTACAATTAAAAGTGGAAAGAATGTTTTAATTGCAGCACACGGAAACAGTCTGCGCGCTTTAGTAAAATATCTTGATAATGTTTCCGAGGAAGAAATCGTTGAGTTAAATATACCAACCGGAATTCCATTGGTGTATGAACTTGATGAAAACTTAAAACCAATCAAGCATTATTATCTTGGTGATCAAGAAGCTATTAATGATGCAATTAATGCAGTTGCAAAACAAACAGAGAAAAAATAGTGACCACCCCGTCTCACCCTCCTTCTCTTCGACAAGACCTCGGCGAGGCTTCGATGAGCTCAGCCGAATCGCTCGGTCGAGACGCTCAGAGTGACGGAGGGGGATATAGAGACTGTGTGAAAATTGTATGCCGAAACTTGCCCGGCATGAGTTTGACGAGCGCTGTTTCGACCATTTAGGGCAATACAATTGTGAATTTAATGAATATTAGCATGGGCGATTCAGCGAATCGCCCTACAGATTTAATTTCCACACTGTCTCTATAGGGCGTAGTTATTGAGTTGCAAAACAGAAAGATAAAATTTAATATTGTACCAAAGAAAGGAGAAAGTGTATAGTTATTGTTACGGTAGCTATCTTTTAAGGAAATCAATCATGAAAAAGACAATTCTTTTAATCTTCTTTCTTTTTATATCACTCACTACAATCAAATCCCAAACAGTAATCGGAAAGTATGCCGGCGAATTTTTAGCAATTGGTGTTGGCGGGCGTTCTCTTGCAATGGGCGGTGCTCAAACGGCAATTGTTAATGATGTTACTGCCGGTTACTGGAACCCGGCCGGGCTTGCAAGAATTGATTACCCCCAATTTGCATTAATGCATGAAGAACATTTCGGCAACCTTGTTAACTATAATTACGGGGCTGTTGCAATTCCTTATGAAAAGGACATGAGTTTTGGATTAAGTATAATCCGTTTAAGTGTTGATGGAATTCCTGATACACGTAATGCACTTGAAGATGCTAACGGTGATGGAATATTGGATATTAATAATGGCGACCGGCTCGATTATTCGAAGATTACCGAATTCAGCAATACCGATTGGGCATTTTATTTTACATTTGCCAAGCGACATTCGGAAAATTTTTACTGGGGAGCTAACGTAAAAATTATCAAAAGGGACCTGGCAGAATATAGTGCGACCGGAATCGGTTTTGATATCGGCGCATATTACAACCCGATGGAAAACCTTTTTCTTGGTGCGAACATCCAGGATGTAACTACAACTTTAATTGCATGGAGCTCCGGGAGAAATGAATTGATAACACCGACAGCAAAAATTGGTGCCGCATATCAATTAGATTTACTGGGCGGAAAGATATTACCGGCTGTCGATCTCGATATTCGGTTTGAGAATAGAAAGTATGCTTCGATGTTCAATATCGGTCCGGTTAGTTTTGATGCACATACCGGGTTTGAATTCAATTACAAAAATATTTTTGCCGTACGTGCTGGCTACAATGATGTTAAACAATTTACTGTTGGAGCCGGGATATACCTTCCTAAACTTACAATCGATTATTCTTTCGCAAGGATAGCGCAATCTGAAACAGAAAGATTACCCGATACTCACCGCATCTCATTAATGTTAACGCTTGAAGAACCAAAATTTTTAAGAGACTCCAAGTGACAATAAAACTAATAAAAGAGAACTCTGAATATTGAACATCGAATAATGATTTTTGAACTTCGACGTTCAATATTCCATGTTCATTATTCGTTATTCTATATTTATGATATGAAAATGAGTTTGATTAAATTGCAATTGATCAAATTTCGAATCCTATGCCGGCAAAGAGAATTATACTTCTAACAATTTTTTCAGTCCTACTTATCAAATGCACCAGCAGTTTGACTTCCATTTATTCTTTTGATCACCCCCTCTCTAACGAAAGAGCTTATTCAACATTATCGAATATATCAGTCAGGATACCTGATGGGTGGTACCAGGTTGAAGATAATGAATACGGAACCATTTCTCTCTGGTTGGTTAAAGATGACCTTTCTGCCTCGCTTACTTTTAACGTGATAAATGTGGATGAAACAATCTTAAAAGAAAATCCCGATGATGCATTATCCAGAGTATCCGAATACAATAAAATCTTTGTGAAAGCAAAGCTTGGAAAAAGTTTTGCCGGGTTTTCAAATGAAGAAAAATTCGAATTGAACGGTAAAGATTTTATTTCCTATCAATATACAAATAACGAAAACCAGTATATCAGGGTTGTTGTTTTCAGGTATAAAGAGAAATTTTATGAATTGGTTGCTGTGTCCGGTAATCAGTTTATTAAAGAAGTATTTGAAACACAAAATTCAATCCTGACCTCTTTAGAATAATTTTAATTTTTATAGGCAACATTTCGTTAACTCGAACATCTTTTAGATTAAAGAAAATATTTCTTTGAGTGCACCTCTGGAAAATATCATTGATTTCACTCTGGTTTATAATCGCTATAAAAAGCAGTTATATAACTACGCAATTAAAATGGTAAACGACCGGCTAACGTGTGAAGATATCATACAAAATACATTTATTAAGTTATTTGAAAACTTGAAAAACATTCGCAATAAAGAGAGTGTTCAATACTGGCTTTTCAGTACTGCGAGGAATGAGATTTATACTTACTACCGCCACAAAAAAATCAGGTTGGATCAATTTGGGGCCGATGACAGCGATAGTATTGAATTTGAATCCGTGGATAATGTTGAGATTGACTATGAGAATAAAGAAATAAGAGAACTAATTCAAACCAATCTCGATACAATGGCAGTAGAACAAAGAGAAGTTTTTTTATTAAAGGAGTACGGCGGATTGAGTTATAAAGAAATAGCAGAAGTAATGAAGATTGATGAGGAGTTGGTAAAGAGCCGTTTGTTCAAAGTAAGACAGAGATTAATAAAAAAATTATCAAAAATATTAACGGGGTAAATATGTTTAGCGATGAAATAAAAATTATGATCGATAAATATTTTGATGGAGAACTCTCGAAGAATATGGAAACCAGGATTTTTGCCGAACTATCCCAGGACGAAGAAAGCAGAGAATATTTTAAGCAAATGAATAAAATGAAATTAGCCGTGCTAGAATCAACGGAAG
>DYJK01000064.1 GCA_020723165.1 Melioribacter roseus
TGTAGTAGCGGTAGATTCTGTTGGTGCCGGTGTTGGTGAAATAGTTCTGGTTGCACAAGGAAGTTCCGCACGTCAAACAACATTCACAAAGAATAAACCGGTTGATGCTGTTATAATGGCAATTGTTGATAAGCTCGATATTGCCGTGAAAGAAAAATCAAAAGAGATGGCTGAAGCGTAATGTATCTAGGACGCGTTATTGGCACAATATGGGCAACAAGAAAATATGAAGCCGTTACCGGTTACAAAATGCAATTTGTTCAACCGGTAAATGCTAACCTTGAAAAACTTGGAGATCCAATCATAGCGTTGGATACTGTGGGTGCCGGTCCCGGAGAAATTATTTATTATGTTACGGCCAGTGAAGCTGTTATACCCCTTGATGTTGATATGGCACCAGTGGATGCTTCAATAGTTGGAATAGTCGATTCCATTAATGTTGAAATCAAGTAGGAGAAAATTCGTTTGAAGATTACCAAACAATTCACGAATAGAGATAATCTTTCACTTGATAAATATTTGCAAGAGATCGGTAAAGTTGATCTTCTTACACCCGATGAGGAAATTGAATTAGCAGTTAGAATTAAAAAAAATGATCAGAAAGCTCTCGAAAAATTAGTTAAAGCCAATCTTAGATTTGTTGTTTCCGTTGCCAAACAGTATCAAAACCAGGGATTAACTTTAGGTGATTTGATAAACGAAGGGAATCTTGGTTTGATTAAAGCTGCAAAAAGATTTGATGAAACACGCGGATTCAAATTTATCTCGTACGCAGTATGGTGGATCCGCCAATCGATACTTCAAGCACTTGCCGAGCAATCGAGAATTGTACGTCTTCCGTTGAACCGGGTTGGTGCCCTTAACAAAATTGGCAAGGCATACAATAATCTTGAACAAGAGTTTGAACGTGAACCGAATGCGCAAGAACTTGCACAAGAACTTGATATGGATATTTCCGAAGTATCCGATACATTAAAAATTTCAGGACGTGCTGTTTCGATGGATGCGCCTTTTTCACAAGGTGAAGAAAACAGACTTCTCGATGTTTTGCCAAATGAAGAAATTCCGTCACCGGATTATACTCTTATGTCCGAATCTCTTAAAAGTGAAATTGAGAGAGCTCTCTCAACTTTGTCCGAACGCGAAGCAGAAGTTATTAAGTTATACTTTGGATTAAAGAAAGAGCACTCATTAACACTCGAAGAGATAGGGGAAAAATTTAACCTTACACGTGAGCGTGTTCGCCAGATAAAAGAAAAAGCAATACGGCGTTTGCGTCATGCATCTCGCAGCAAAAATTTAAGATCATATTTAGGTTAATTTTGAATCCTATTTTGAAAAACTTAAAACTTCTTTTTATCGGGTTGATCTGCATATTAACGTTTTCAGGATGCAGCGCATCCTCATCCTCCCAAAGGTACGGTCAAACAAAATCTAAAGTTGAAGAACCTTCTAAATCACCGCGTTACGGTAAAACCGAAAATTCAAAATCAAAACATTCCGAAATACTTGTATTGAATGATTTGCCTGATACGACGCAAATCGAATTTGATGAAGTACCGGTTGAAGATGTTGCGGTTGATAAATCTAAATTTGTTGCTAACTACGATAAACTGAAAAATTTTAATGTAGCTTTAACACCACGGGAAAAAATGTTGTTTGAAGTGGTCAAATATCTTGATACACCATACAAGTATGGCGGTAATACTGAAAAAGGAATTGATTGCTCTGCTTTCACAAAGACTATATATGAAGCTTCTCTAATGTTGGATTTACCGCGCTCGGCACGCGAACAGTATTCTGTTGGAGATGAAATTGATCAAGAAGAATTAAAATTTGGTGATCTTGTTTTTTTTAATACTACAAAAAGATACTTCCCAGGACATGTTGGTATTTATCTTGGCGATAATCAATTCGTCCATGCAAGTCGCAAACTTGGTGTTACCGTTTCATCGCTCGAATCAACTTACTATAGGAAAAGGTATGTTGGGGCAAAAAGGATTGATGATATCCAAACACAGTAATAATACACCCCGTCTTTTATCATTAATTTAAAAGATCATCCCACCTTACTTCTCAAATTGAAAATCAGAATTCAAAGAACTAATTTGTTTTTGAAATTAAAATAATAATGGAGTTTTTTATGGAATTCAGAATTGAAACTGATAGTATGGGAGAAATTAAAGTACCAAATGATAAGTATTACGGTGCCCAGACAGCAAGGTCGTTGATGAACTTTAAGATTGGTGGTGAAAGATTCCCGGCAGAAATGATTCGTGCACTTGGGATAGTTAAAAAAGCAGCGGCATTAACCAACACTGAGTTAGGCACATTACCGAAGGAAAAGTGTGACCTAATTGTTAAAGCTGCCGATGAAGTTATTGAAGGAAAATTGAATGACCATTTTCCATTAGTAGTTTGGCAGACCGGCAGTGGGACACAATCAAATATGAATGCGAACGAGGTAATATCGAACCGTGCAATTGAAATGGCCGGCGGCGTTTTGGGCAGCAAAAAACCAATACATCCTAATGATGATGTTAATAAAGCACAATCGACAAATGATGCGTTCCCGACTGCAATTCATGTTGCCGCTGTTGAAGAAATTCACAGAAGACTAATACCGATGGTAACAAAACTCCGTGATGCGTTGGATGCTAAATCAAAAGAGTTTAAAGATATTATCAAAATCGGCAGAACACATTTGATGGATGCAACCCCGTTAACATTGGGACAAGAATTTTCAGGTTATGCACAGCAATTAACAAATGGATTGGCGAGAATAAGTGACTCGTTAAAAAGACTATATGAAATTCCGATTGGCGGTACTGCTGTTGGCACGGGTCTGAACACTCACCCGGATTATGCTGTTAAAGTAGCAGCAAAAATATCGGAGATAACGGGGAAGAAATTTCAAACTGCACCAAATAAATTTGAAGCAATGGCTGGCAAAGATGCCCTTGTAGAAATACACGGTGTATTAAAAACTTTGGCAGTTTCATTAATGAAGATAGCAAATGATGCTCGCTGGCTAGGATCAGGCCCACGATGCGGTATAGGAGAAATTTCATTACCTGAAAATGAACCGGGCAGTTCAATTATGCCGGGTAAAGTTAATCCTACTCAATCGGAAGCACTCACAATGATATGTATTCAGGTATTTGGTAATGATGTAACTGTTAATTTTGCCGGTGCCAGCGGCAACTTTGAACTGAATGTATTTATGCCGGTAATTGCATTCAATGTACTTCAATCAATTAAACTGTTGGCAGACGGATGTGAAAGTTTCAGCGAGCATTGTGTCGAAGGAATCGTTGCTAATGAAATGAACATAAAGAAACATCTCGATAATTCTTTGATGCTTGTAACTTCGTTGAACCCGGTAATCGGTTATGATAATGCTGCAAAAGTTGCGAAGAAAGCGCACAAAGAAAACAAGACATTAAAAGAAGCCGCACTGGAACTTGGTCTGCTTACTTCAGAAAAATTTGATGAGGTTGTGCGTCCCGAAAAAATGATAGGACCGAAAAAATAAGTTACACGGAAGAGAGCAGATTTTAATCTGCTCTCTTTTTATCTATGTATATCATAATTAATGCTTTTCTTATTATTTCAATTAAGGGGGAAATAGTTATTTATGATTGACGGATTGTATACTATTCTGTACGTAACAGATCAGCAATTGAGTGCGAATTTTTATTCAAGTGTTTTAAATAAAGAACCGCGGCTTAATGTGCCGGGAATGGCGGAATTCGACATAACCGAAAAATCCGTTTTGGGTTTAATGCCGGAAGTAGGAATAAAAAGATTGCTCGGAGAAAAACTTCCCGATCCTTCGCAAGCAAACGGAATTCCACGAGCAGAAATTTATTTGATGGTTGATAATCCGCAAGAATATTTTGAACGTGCGCTTCAATATGGTGCGCGCGAGTTGAGCAAATTAGAAAAACGAAATTGGGGTCATCACGCGGCTTATTGTTTCGACCCCGATGGGCATGTTCTCGTTTTCGCAAAAGAATCAATCAAGTCGAGTACTCTCCGATCATAGTTATTTTTCAAGCTTTGAATCGTAAATTAGATTTATTAATTTGTTGCCAAAGCTACTTTCGATCCGCAGATAGAAAATAAGTTATTGAGGAATCGAAAAATTATTTGAGGGCATATAACATGAGCAACATTAAACTATTCGAATCAAAGAAAATCCGCTCTGTTTGGAATGAAGAAGATCAGAAGTGGTACTTCTCTGTAGCGGATGTGGTAGAAGCATTAACCGATACTGTAAACGTTACAGATTACATTAAAAAAATGCGAAAGAGAGATGAAGAACTTTCCAAAGGGTGGGGACAAGTTGTCACCCCCCTTGAGATGGAGACAACCGGCGGAAAACAGAAAATAAACTGCGCAAGTGCTGAAGGATTATTACGTTTAATTCAGTCAATCCCATCTCCAAAAGCTGAGCCGTTTAAGCGATGGCTTGCAAAAGTTGGTTACGAACGACTAGAAGAAATAGAAAACCCCGAACTTGCTTCGCAAAGAGTACGGCAGATTTATAAAGCCAAAGGATACAGCGATGAATGGATTGAAAAACGTCTGCGCGGCATTGCTGTTCGTGATGAGTTAACCAACGAATGGAAAAAGCGCGGTGTGAAAGAACATATTGAATTTGCAATCTTAACTTCAGAGATAAGCAAAGCAACATTTGGTTTAACGCCTTCGGAATACAAAATTGCAAAAAAACTGCCGGGTAAAGGAGAAAACTTACGCGATCACATGAACGATCTCGAATTAATTTTTACAATGCTCGGTGAAGCTTCCACAACTGAAATCACAAAGAATACTGATGCAAAAGGGTTTGATGAAAATAAAACCGCCGCAAAGAAAGGCGGCAAAATTGCCGGTGATGCGCGTGAAGCTCTTGAAAAAGAGACGGGAAAGAAAGTTGTCTCGAAGGGAAATTATCTGCAGTTAACGGAACAGAAAAAGAGGGAATTGCGGTAAGTGTCTCCAACAAATTAGCTATTCTGTTTGAGAACAAACATATTACCAAAAACAAAGCGAATCATTCTGATTCGCTTTGTTGTAATTGTAAAGCAATTTCAAATACTTACTTCGCAATCAATTCAAGATTCAGTGTTACTTCTTTCCCTTCGCGTAGAATAACAACGTCCACTTTCTCGCCGGGAGAAAACTCACCCATTGCATACATGAAATCATAAATATTATTAACGGTTTTGGACCCGAATTTAATTATGATATCATTGGGTTTCATTCCACCTTTTGCTGCTGGTCCACCTTCAGTAACCCCAGAAATTTTATATCCATTCCCGTTATAACCAAATTCAGGTACCGTACCGACTGTAACACGTGATCGTGTTGCAGCACCACGGTTAGTAGGTTCTTCAACTTTTACATAATCCGGTTTTTTATCTAATTGCTGAGTGTAGTTGACAACATCATAAACAAAATTCACCACAGCTTCTTCGCCGGTTAGATTTATTTTATCTGCATCATCAGATGGTTTGTGATAATCTGTATGCGTGCCGGTAAAAAAGAAGAGAACGGGGATATTTTTGTTTGTGAATGCCTGGTGATCACTGCCGCCTGAACCGCCATCATTGAAAGCAAGATTGAATTGATACTTATTATTATTGTTCAAAATATCTTTCCAGATTGATGATGTGCCGGCACCAATAACGGTGAGGCTTTTTTCATCATTCAATCGCCCGATCATATCCATGTTGAACATTGCCGACATATCGGAAAGAGCGATAGGAGAATTATTTGTAAAATGAGATGAGCCAAGCAAGCCGAGTTCTTCGCCGCTGAATGCTAAGAATATTATGCTTCTCTTAAGATTACTTTTTTCTGAACCAAACTTTTCAGCAAGTTCGAGCAAACCGGTAGTACCAGATCCGTTATCATCGGCACCATTATGTATTTGCGGTTCGGTCCCTTTATACATAGAAGAAGATTTTAATTGATCAATTCCAAGATGATCGTAGTGAGCGCCGATTACTAAATATTCTTTTTTCAAAGCTGGATCTTTACCTTCAATAAAACCACCAACATTACGAGCAATTTTTTCAATTTCTTTTACACCGGTTTCTAATTCAACCGATACATCGTTTATTAAGAACGATGACGGTTTTTTATCAGTGTCAATTTTTTTCTGGTGCTGGGCGAAATCTATATTTTGAGTTTTTAGTATCTCATTAGCTGCATCCCTTTTAATTTGTATAACCGGAAAATCTTTAATTCCGGCAGCACCGTCGTAGTGTAATTCCATCAACTGATCTTGATCGTTTTGAGGGAAATACCCGTTAACAAATATGATCCCTGAAGCACCTTTGTCTCTCGCTGCCGCAGCTTTTTGACGGTAGGTTGCATAACGATCAAATTCCGATTTTGAACTATCATGCTCTGGATGATATCGCATTACTAAAACAACTTTCCCTTTCACATCTAATTCCCCGTAATCATCATAATTTAATTTTGGTGCTGAAATACCGTACCCGGCAAAAACTAAATCTGATTTTATTTTTGCTTCACCTGAAAAAGGAGCCGTTATATATTCTTCTTTTAATTTGAGTTCTCTTGATTGATTCTGAAAAGTAAAAACAGCAGAATTATTTTTTGTTAGCTCAACACTTTCAATAAAAGGGAATTCTTGAAAATAGCTCCCATTAAATAATGGGAGTAATCCGGCATTTTTGAACTGATCTGAAATATAATTACCGGCTAACCTCTCTTCATCTGACCCGGTGAATCTACCTTTGAATTGATCGGAAGCTAAATAAAAGATATGTGCCTTTATATCATTAGCAGTAATCTGCGGATCATTCCAATTTTTTTGTGCGGAGATAAAATTGACTGTAAATAAAAGTAGAAAGATTAAGAATCTTTTCTTCATTTTTTCCTCAAAATAGTATTTAAGATTGCATGAAAAATAATATTATTCGGGTACATGCACCAAGAAATATTCTCTGGCAGTCCTACCGATATTTGAAGCTTGTTCAATGGTCATGTGGAGATCAGAGGTGGTTTCGTCTTCGGCGCCGGCTTCAATTATTGCTAAGTCGGAACCTTTGGCAAATTTAACTAAGTTATCGCAAAACGCTGTATCACCGCCGTAACAAATCGATTTAGTATCATAAAAAAATTTGAATCCTAGAGAGGGAATTTCAATAGATGTATTTCCATCTGCTGATGGTTCGCGGTGATTAACTTTAAATGGTTTTATCCGGACTGAATTTCTTGTGAATTGCTTTTGCTGATCTACGGGATGTAATATGATTTTGTAAGATAGTTCGTTTTTATAAACACTCATAAAAGCTTTATGTATGCTTTCAATCTCTGCACAACCTTTTGGGTAATAAATTGATAAGGGGGAACGTTTTCTAAGTACAGATAAATATGTAAGTAGGGACCAAACACCTCCTACATGATCATGATGACCGTGGCTGATGAAAATATCGGAAACACGGATGATAGTTTCTGCTCCTACATCTTTATTCAAATCTCTTAGTATCCCATCACCGGGATCAATAATAAATGCAGTACGACTGGTTGTTAATAATATCCCGGTCGCAATATTGGGGATTGAACAATAAATTTTTATAAAGAAATCATCTTTACGCCAGATAAGCGGGTATTTATGGAGATCATTTTGTTTCATAATATTAAATTATTATTTGTGCTACAAGTCCGCCTATAAAAAATGCTGTTAACCACGTTCCGAACCAAATGGTAAAACCTTCTTTCCATCCTCTTTCTTTTAGCATAACAACGAATGAAGCAATACACGGAACAAATAAAGTAATTGTGATGATTGCGACCGTAATTTGTTCAACAGATAATTTCATATCAAAAAGACCGGCAGCACCGAAATCCCTTCTAACCATTCCCATCACAAAAGCGTTAGCCGCTTCTTTTGGTAATTTTAACCAATGTGTTGTAAACGGTGCTAAAATATCTTGCCATACTGATAATATCCCGGTTAATTCAAAAACGCCGATTGCTAATGCACCAACAAAAAACCAGAAACCGGCTTCTTTCATAAATCCGTAACTTCTATACAAAGTTTTTTTGATAACATTGCTCATTCTTGGTAATCGCATTAAAGGGAGATCGATTAGAAGCGGCGAACTTTCACCGGGAAGCATTTTATTTAATATTGTTGAAAGTGTAATCAGAACGGTGAATATTACACCAATGAATATCAGCAGAGATTTTAATCCGGCACCGCTAAGTAAAACAGTTATCACTGCAAGCTGTGCTGAGCAAGGAATAACAAATTGTAGAATTGCTGTTACAATGGATTTCTCTCTTTCTGTACCGAGCAATCGTGTAGTTATGTTAGCCATCGTTATGCAGCCGAATCCGAGCATAATCGGAATAACAGCGCGTCCATTCAATCCAATTTTATTAAATGCACGGTCAAGCATGGTTGCTAATCTTGGTAAATAACCGCTGTCTTCTAACAATGCCATAACAAAATAAAATCCTATCACTAACGGTGTTAGAAGAAAAAGTAGGTAAGTGATTGTCATGGTGATAACACCAAATTCACCGAAAAATAATCTTATGAATGGATTTGAAAAATCAAATTCTGATACCGCTCCCGGTTGTTTAGAATAATTTTCAAATTCTTTCTGAAGCGCTTGTGAGTTTGATGACCCATCCGGGAAAGAAAATGTCTTTTGATTAATAAGATTATTCTTAGAGTCGAATATTTGTACATCAACTTGAGTTGGAGAGTAATTTGCTATGTAAGATTTAACATTATATTCAAAAACACCTTTGCCAATAACATTTTCTGTATAATTTACTATTCTTTGTGATATAAAATCGCCAATAAAAAAGTAGACAAGAGTTAAAATCACCGCAAGAATAGGTAAGCCAGTTAGGGGATTCAATGATAATCTGCCAAGCAGATTAAATATTTCTCCTTTTTTAGAATCTTCGTATTCTACTATGTCAACTATTTCATTTACACGATTTCTTCTACCGATATAAATTTTTTCTCGTTCATCTGCAGTACCGACTTCAATTTCATATTTCAACGAAGTTTCTTCATCGCCTTCTAAAATAAGAAGGGCCTCTGCTTGAGGAATATTTTTCTCCATTACTTGTTGTAGAATGAAGTGCAAATCAAGCTGCTGATTACCGATTTTTGCATTCTCAATTGCACTATCTAAATTATCGAAGCCGGATCTATTAACTGCTGATGTTTCGATTACTTCCACACCGAGCAACTCCGAAAGTTTCGCCGTATCAATTCTAATCTTTCTTTTTTTAAGTTCATCGGCAAAATTCAATACAAGTGTTACACGTTTGCCCATATCAATCAACTGGAGAGTTAAGAAGAGATCGCGTTCGAGATGAAGAGCATTAACTACATTAAGAATAATATCTGAATTTAAAATTATTTTCTTAGCAACCTTTTCTTCATCGTTAAAAGATGAAACACCATAAATTCCCGGTGTATCGTAAATATTTTTCCCTTTGTAAATACTTTTTGTCAGGGTAACAGTCGTACCGGGAAAGTTAGAAACATCAACATACATTCCACTTAAAAAATTAAATATACAAGATTTTCCAACATTAGGATTCCCAACAAGGACAATGCTTTCGTTAGTTGTTTCAGCAATTGTTTCTTGAGTAGGTAATGACTTTGTATTTTCAGAATTTAGATTGAAGATATTATCGGATTTCATTTTGTCCTATTACAGTATGATAACTTTTATTTTCTTTGCAAGATCATAACCAACGGCAATTTCCTGGCGGTTTTTTTGAACAACAATAGTTCCACCTGGAAGTCTTTCGATACATTTTATTGTATCACCTTCCGTTATTCCTAATCTAATTAGTTGTACCCTAATGATTCCGGAAGGCAGTTTGATAATAGTAACTGCTGTGCCTTTTTTTGCTTTATCTAAAGTACTATTTGGCATTCTTGTTAAGCTTACAGTTTTCGTTAGTACACTTGCCAAAAATATTGAACGAATGGCCGCTTACATCGTAACCTAATTTCTTTGAAACTTCCTCAACTATTTGTTCAATTTTTGGCTCTGAAAATTCTTTGATTGCGCCGCATGAAATACAAATTAAATGATCATGATTTTTTCTTTCATAATTGGATTCATATCTCGATTTATTTTCGCCAAAATTTCTTTTGGCAAGAAGATCACAAGCGGCGAGCAGCTCGAGCGTATTATAAACAGTTGCCCTCGATACATTCGAGTTATTAGTTTTCATTTTCAAGTAAAGTTCATCGGCTCCAAAGTGACCTTCATAGGAAAGTGCGTAATCTAGAACTTCAAATCTTTCCGGTGTTATGCGGTGACTTTCTTTTCTTAAAAATTGTCTAAATTCTTCTTGTGCAGCACTTAAATTCAAGTAATTTACCAACCTATTTAGATTTAGTCTATATAAAATTAGATACTTTAAAATTTAAAATCAAAAGAAATCTACATGTCCTTTTTAAAATATTTTGAACTAATTCGGTTCATTTATGTTAGATATTAAAATTATATTTAGCCGTAAAATTATTAGTATCGTAAAATTCCAATAATAGATGAGGGTTATATGTCGGTACAATTTGAAGTTGTGGAAAGAGTAGGTGTTTCTACTGAATCAATAAGCGAAGCAATTAAATCAGTTTTAAGTACTGCAAACAATGAAAAAAAAGTGGCATGGTTTGAAGTAATTGAGCAAAGAGGAAGGTTGACATCCGAAGGAAAAGTCGAGTTCCAGGTAAAAATTAAAATTGGCAGAAAACTAAGTGAATAAAGAAAGGAGATAAAATGCAATTAAAGGTTGGAGATAAAGCACCAAATTTTTCATTAAAAAGTGCCGCTAATGACACATATACATTAGAGGATTTTAAAGGGAAGAAAAATGTAGTTATTCTTTTTTTCCCGGCTGTTGGTTCATCTGTATGCGAAAAAGAACTTTGTTCTACACGTGATGGAATGAAAGACTACGAGAATCTTGATGCCCAGGTTCTTGCAATTAGTGTTGATGGTCCATTCGCACAAAAATTATGGTCTGATAAACATCAATTTAACTTTCCGGTATTGAGTGATTTTAATAAAGAAACTTCACCAACTTACGGTGCGTTTTATGATGTTTGGCTACCAGATAAGTTCGGATTAAAAGGTGTAGCAAAAAGAGCAGCATTTGTTATCGATAAAAATGGTATAATAAAATATGCTGAAGTTCTTGAGAATGCCGGCAATGAACCTAATTATTCAGCTATCCAAGAGACACTAAAAAGTCTTTAAGAAACTTCTATCTTATTGGGACAAGCAATTTGTTTGTCCCTTTTTTATATTAAACAGAACTAACATTTACTTTATATCATTTATCAAGTTGTAGGTGAATTATGCTTCAGGAAGGGGAAAAAGCGCCTAACTTTACATTATTTGATAGTAATGGTGTTAAAGTTTCACTAATTGATTTTAAAGGCTGGAAAGTAGTGCTCTATTTTTATCCAAAGGATATGACTTCAGGTTGTACCAAAGAAGCTTGCGATTTTAGAGATGAATTTCCTGATTTCAAAAAAATAAAGACAGCGGTTCTTGGTGTGAGCCCAGATTCTATAGCTTCGCATAAGAAATTTTCCGACAAGTATAATCTCCCGTTTACTTTATTAAGTGATGAGAAAAAATCAGTGGTGGAAAAATATGGTGTATGGAAAGAAAAAAATATGTACGGTAGGAAATACATGGGTGTAGAAAGAACAACATTTGTAATCGATGAAGCTGGTGAGATCAAAAAGATTTTTCCAAAAGTAAAAGTTAAGGGACATGTGGAAGAAGTGAAAAAAGTATTGAAAGATATAGATAAATAGGTAAGCAATGTTATATGTTACAAGAAGAGAAGTTTTTAGTGCATCTCACAGATTGTTCATAGAAAATTTATCTGATGAAGAAAACAAGAGAATATTTGGGAAATGTAGTAATCCTAATGGTCACGGGCATAATTATATTTTGGAAGTAACTGTTGCCGGTGAAGCAGACCCGGCTACCGGTTATGTAGTAGATTTAAAAGTGCTCAAGGAATTAATCCAAAAAGAAATTATCCAGAAAGTTGATCATAAAAATCTTAATGTTGATGTAGATTTCCTTCAAGGTAAAAATCCCACTGTCGAAAATATCGTATCTTCTATATGGGACCAGTTGGTTGAAAAAATACCGAGTGGGAAACTTTATTCAATTAAACTTAGAGAAACCGAAAATAACTATGTTGAATATAAAGGGAAGGAATAAGAGTGAATTTAGATTCTTTAGAAAAAAGTATTAAAACAATTTTGGCTGAAATAGGTGAAGATGTTGAAAGGGAAGGTTTAAGAAAAACTCCCCACCGTGTAGCTAAAGCATATGAATTCCTTACGCAAGGTTATCATAAAAAAATTGAAGATATTTTGAATGGGGCTATTTTTTCTGAACGTTACGATGAAATGGTGATTGTTAAGGATATTGATTTTTACAGCATGTGTGAACATCATCTTTTGCCATTTTTCGGTAAGGCTCATATTGCTTATATCCCGGATGGCAAAATAGTAGGGCTAAGCAAAATTCCACGGGTCGTTGATGTATTTGCAAAAAGATTACAAGTACAAGAAAGAATGACTCAAGAAATTGCAGATACAATCGAGGAATATCTTTTGCCAAGAGGTGTTGCTGTTGTTGTAGAAGCTTATCATATGTGTATGATGATGCGTGGTGTTCAAAAACAAAATTCTATTACTACGACAAGTGCTATGCACGGAATTTTTAAAGAAGATGCAAGAACAAGAACAGAATTTCTCAACCTAATTTCTCAGAAAAGAATATAATGTTGGATCTTAAAAGTGTAGTGTGGATTACCGGTGCTAGCTCCGGGATCGGTAAACAGATTGCTCTCGAATTTGCAAAAAATGGGCAGTTGGTTTTGGCTACTTCAAGAAGAATGATTTTAGATGAATCTTTTCAAAAAGAAATTGGAAACTATGCTGAGAATATTATTCCATATCAATTAGATATTTCCAGTTTAACTGATATAACGCAATTTCACAATTCGATCAAAGATAAATATTCCGTCAGTGCACTTATAAATAACGCTGGCTTAACGTCATTTAGTTCTGCTGAAAAAGATTCAGTACAAGAAATAAAAAACATAATCGAAACGAACTTACTTGGATCAATTTACGCTATTAAATCTGTGCTTAACGGGATGATTGCCAATAATTCCGGGACAATAATTAATATATTATCTGTTGTCACTCAAAAAATCTTTTCAGGCAGTACAGCTTACTCAGCGTCAAAATCGGGATTAATGGCATATACAAAAGCGTTACGAGAAGAGGTTAGGAAAAATAATATCCGTGTAATTAATATATCCCCGGGTGCAACAAAAACTCCGATCTGGCCCGGAAGTGCCCTGGAAAAATATTCACATCGAATGATGTCGCCCGATGATATTGCAAAGTTTATTTATCAAGTTTATTCAATAAAATCTAATATGGTCGTGGAAGATATTACGATAAGGCCGATTCAAGGAGATATTTAGATTAAGATTATTTGTATAAAATAAAAAAGCCGGTTGAACCGGCTTTCTATTGTTTCTTAGAAACCTCTTCGTTCTTTGAATCGTTCTTTCATATGCTCTTTCATTTTTTCTCTTGGCTCAAACCCTTCAAAGTGCATAGCCCATTTTTCTTTTTGTTCGTCATTTAAGATTTTGTAAATGGCTATCCATTTATTAATAGCGGACCTTTTAATATCAGCTTGAAGTTTACCATTCTCATCAGTTAAAGCTAATATTTTTTTCTCATCAAAATTTTTATTTAACATCATGTTCTTAAATTCAAGACGATTTTTCTGAATTTGTGAGTGGAGATCAATGGTTTCTTTCTGATGCTTATAATTAATATCGTTAAATTGTTTTTCTTGCTCAGAAGTTAATTCAAGCATTTTTACAATGTTATGTTTGCCAAACATTCTTTTACCCATTGGGTTGTCGTTAGGTTGGGCTTTTTCCGGTATTTGGCTCAATAGCATTATTATTATCGTTAATGTTGAAATTGCTAATTTTCGCATATGTACTCCGATTATTTGTGTAATAAATTTTTTATTATGCTGATGTGACATTTTAATGCAAGCTATGGTTTAATAGCTGATTGTACGAATCATGATTAAACCAATTTTTAACACGATCTGTCTATTTTGATGAATATCGTTGGGATTATGAACTCTAATAATGATTTCGAGTTGGTAGAAAAATTTTTAGCCGGTGATGAATTGGCTTTTAATGCTCTTGTTAAGAAATATCAAAAAAAAATATACTGGCATGCACGTCAGATGCTTGGAAGTCATCTTGATGCTGATGAAGTAACGCAAGAGGTACTAATAGTAATGTATAATAAATTGAAGACATTTAATTATCAATCGGCGCTTTATACATGGATTTATAAAATAGTTTCAACAAGAAGTCTTAACCAGATTAAACGGAATAAAATTAAGAAGTTGCTATCATTTGATAGTGCTGATGAAAAAGAATTGAAATCCAGTAATGATATAATTGAAGATATTGCGAACAAAGAAAAAATTGAAAAAGTACACAAAGCATTGGATAAACTACCGGTAAAGCAGAGACAAATATTTATAATGAGAAATTTTGATGAACTATCCTATGATGAAATCTCTGAAATAACCGGCAAAAGTGTAGGAGGATTAAAAGCTAATTATTTCCATGCACTTAGAAAAGTAATGGGGTATGTAAATGAAAAAGAATGAAGAAAAAATATTGAAGTATTTATCCGGTTTAATGAACGAGGGTGAGAAAATTCAATTTGAAAAAGAATTAACAAACTCCTCAGAACTCAAAAATGATTTTGACAACATCAACCAAAAATTGGGTGAATTGTTGGAAGTAAAGGATGCTGCTGTTAGCGAAACCTATTTCACTAATCTTACACCCAGGGTAAGAGAAAAATTAAAACGTTCTGATAGAAAAAGCTGGTATGCGAAATTATATTACATTGTTCCGGTAACAGCGGCTGTTTTAGTGACCATTATGTTTTGGCCAAAAGAGGAGATAACTTTTAGCGATCATACAGCTCAGCTTACGGATGAAATTGTAAACAATTTAGACAATGAACAAATTGCTGATAAAGTTTTTTCTGAGGTCTATAATACTGAAGAATTATTGGTAGATACAAAGGACGAAAATATATTCAGCATATCATTACCTGATGAAGTAGCAATAACTAACAATAAATTGTTCAGCGAAATTGATATTGCATATTTTGATTATTCGGTACTCGATGAAATATCGGACGAAGAAATTAATTCTATTTATAAAAAGATTAACAAATAAATTTAATAGGTATAGCAATGAAAAAGATAATACTAGTGATGATGCTGTTCGTTATTGCCCCTATAGTAAACGGACAAATGAGGGAAGGCTTAAAACATGGGGAGAAAGCATTACAAAGGATCGAACAAATGGAAAAGATCAAGTTGATTGAAATCCTGGAATTGGATGAAGAAACATCGATTAAATTTTTTGCTAGGAAAAATGAATTCCATAAAAAGCAAAAAAGTTTAATGGATGAACGGGAAAAACTATTAGCCGATCTTGAAAAATCTATACGGGATGAGGAAAACGATGACAACTTTTATAAGAATGCCGTTGTTAAGTTACTTGAACTTGAGAATCGAATTTTTGATGAGCGTCAAATCTTCTTGAATTCCTTGACTAATTTGCTGACACCTCAACAAATAGCAAAGCTGACAGTTTTTGAATTCAAATTTAGAAGGGAATTAACCCAATCGTTATTAGAAAGAGGTAAAAGTTCTAAGAAGAATTAATAGAAAAATTTGCCTCTTTTCCTAAAACTATTGCATTTTTTAGCGTAGCGGTATATTTTGCCAACGCAAATTTTTGCGGAAGTGGTGAAATTGGTATACACGCTACTTTGAGGGGGTAGTGCCCGTTAGGGCGTAGGGGTTCGAGTCCCCTCTTCCGCACCATTTCAAAATCAATAAAGAAGGAAGTGGCATGAAAAAGAAACGGGGATTATCATTTATTATTTTTCTTTTTATCAATCTATCCTTACTTGCTCAAAATACTGATATGCCAAAGGAAGCGGCTACTGCTTATAATGAAGGTAATAAATTATTGAAAGCCGGTAATTACGACGGAGCTGTTCAACAATACAACGAGGCATTAAAACATTCCAAAGACCATAGGATATATTATCAATTGGGTGTTACCTTAAAAAAGCAAAACAAACTGAAAGATGCCGAAGAAGCTTTTAATAATGCTATAAAAATAAATCCTGGTTTTGATATTGCTTATAATGGTCTTGGAGGTACCTACTTTCAAGATGGCAAATATTCCGAAGCCGTTGTAAGCTTTAAGAAATTTGAAGAACTAACGAAACAAAAGTCGTTAAAAGATCAAGCTAAAGAATACATCTCACGTTCTTTAGTAAAATTAGGCGACCAAACAAAGAAAGAAGGCAATTACGAAAAAGCTATCGGTTATTTAACCGAGGCAATAAATTACAAACCTTTTGATGCCGCCTACGTACTTTTAGCTACAACACACTATGAGAACGGGAATTATGATAAAGCTCTTAGTGCCGCAGACCAGGTTATAAATATGAAAAGTACAAATCTGAAAGGGGCTGGCTATTATTATAAAGCGATGTCTTACAAACAATTGCAAGATATTACTAAAGCCAAAGAAAATTTTGAGTTAGCTAAAAAAGATCCTCAATACCGAAAACTAGCTGAATACGAATTAAATCTACTTAAATGAATCCAGCCCCGATTAATCGGGGCTTTTTTGTTTTCGATCTTTTTATACAAAGCTTCCAAAGCACAATATGTTTGAAATAAATTCTCTCTCAATAGGTGCGCTTTTAGCTTTCATCATTTCGTATGTATCCTACAAAGTAAAATTTTTAACGATTGGCGGTTCTGTCGGTACATTTATTATCGGCGCAATTATTTTTGGTTTAGGTGGAATAATATGGAGTGTACCGCTGCTATCCTTTTTTATTTCATCAAGTTTATTAACAACAATAAACCCTCACAAAAATTTTGAAGTCAATGATTATTTGCCTAAAAATAGATCAAGGAATTTTTATCAGGTTATGGCAAATGGTACAATCCCAACATTAATTGTTATCTTAAATCTAATCTGGGATAAACCGTTTTTTATTTATCTATATATTTCATCTATAGCAGCAGTATGTGCCGATACCTGGGGTACCGAAATTGGAACATGGAATAAAACTGCAACGTATAACATTCTAACTATGAAAAAGACTAACCAGGGAGAGTCGGGCGGCATTTCGATCATTGGTACAATTGGAAGTCTTAGCGGAGCTTTAATAGTAACTGTCTCATCATTAATTTATATTGATTTAAAGTTTGACTATCTTTTATTTGTTATAATTTCAGGAGTTGCCGGAAGTTTAGTTGATAGTATTCTTGGTGCTTCTATTCAAGTTCAATACTTGTGTCCTAAATGTGGGAAAACTGTAGACCAAAAAAAACATTGCAATGCTGAGATTATTTATTACAAGAGCGGGATTAGAATAATTAATAACGATATTGTAAATCTGGTTGCCGGGGCAAGCGGCTCAATTTTCTTTTTTATTTTTTATCTAACATTTAATACTTTATGAAAAAAATATTATACGCCATTTTATTATTACTTATAACAAAAGAATTATATCCGCAATTCGATAAAAATAATTTTGACTTGGGGATTCAATTTTTAACTAATAAAAATTATTTGGCTGCATATGAATTGTTTGATAGAATTTCGAATGACGAAAGTTATGATATACAGCAGCGTGAAGCAGCTCATTTTTATGCTTCGGAATGTCTGTTAAAATCCGGCGCAAAATCCGGTGCAATAATTAAATATGAATCATTTCTTTCATCCTACCCGTATTCAAATTATAAGCAAACAGTATTGTATAATTTAGGTACTGTGTATTTTGAAAATGGGGAGTATAGGAAATCACGCGAAAGATTGAATAGCCTTATCCAGGGTTATCCCGATAATGAATTTATTGGCTCAAGCTATTATTGGATTGCAAAGTGTTACGCTTCCGAAAACAAATTTATTGAAGCTGAAGAAAATTTTAATAATGCAGTATCATACCGGGCGGCAAATAATTTTATTCAACATAGTATTTATTCACTGGCACAATTGTATGAGATGCAAGGAGATTATAAAAATGCCGTTTCAAATTATGATGAACTATTGGCTTATTATAAGAATCATTACCTTGCACCGAAAGCACAGTTAAGGATAGGGATTTGTTATTTCAATCTTAAAGAATATGACTCGGCTGTACTCGAATTAACCGACCCGTTGATAAATGATTTAACCGGTCAAGAAAAATATGAAGCTAAGTATTATTTGGCTAATTCGTTTGTTAGACTGCAAGACTATACTAACGCACTAGCTATTATTGAAGAATTATCAAGCGAAAATTTGGACGATGCTTTAAAAAATAAAATTAAATACAGTCTTGCATGGATTAAATTTCAAACTAGCGATTTTGAAAATGCTTATGACATTTTTGATGACTTATCCAAATCACAAAATGATTCATTATCAATTAATGCCTTGTATTGGAGTGCGGAATGTAAAAGGTATATGGGTAGTATCGATGAAGCTAACGAGATTTATAAAACATTTTTAGAAAAATACCCCCACCATTATCTTGCATCACGTGCACAATTAGGTAAGAGTACCGTTCTTTATAATCAATCTCAAACGCCGGAAGCTGAAAAATCACTTCTCGATGCTGTGTTATCGAATGATCCTTTTACGAAAGGGAGAGCTTATACTCTGTTAGGTGAAATGAAATTGAATGATAGGTTATATAATGAAGCCGAGGCGTATTTTCAGCAAGCTAAAAAATTCGCCGGCGGGTACATTGAAATTAATAACCGGGCATTGCTTGGGTTGGGTGTATCGCAGTATTATCTTAATCAATTAGACGGTTCTATTGATAACCTGGAGATATTGAAATCATCTTCTAAAGATTTTGAGAGAGCAAAAGTTCTATTCTACCTTGCTGAATCGTATTTCTTAAGAGGTGAATATACAGAAGCACTTAAGAATTACAACCAAATTATAACCCAGGATGAATTGTTAAAAAGACAAGCTCTTTATGGAAAAGCTTATGCATATTTTAATCTGAAAGATTTTCCCAATTCGATTTATTACTTTAATGAATATGTAAATAGATATAAAAATGACAAACTGCTCAACGATGCTAAATTGAGACTGGCGGACAGCTATTTCGGGATAAAAAATTTTGAGAGAGCAAGCATCATCTATAAAGAACTATTTTCTAAAGATAGATCGATGTTGAATAATGATCTGGCTTACTATCAATACTGCCAATCACTTTTCAAAGCCGGTAAATCTAGCGAAGCGATAAATGAATTTGCCTTACTACAGCAAAAATTCCCCCGTTCAAAATATGCTGATGCATCACAGTACGTTATTGGATGGATCTATTTTCAACAATCTAATTTTAGAAATGCGATCAATAATTATTTCAGGCTTATTAAAATTTATCCAAACTCCCAGTTGATACCCACGGCTTATTATTCAATCGGCGATTCATATTTCAATTTGGGTGACTACGATTCATCGATAGTTTACTACAACAAAATTTTAGACGCTTTCCCGAATACAAACTACATACTAGATGCGGTTAACGGAATTCAATATGCTTATGTTGCCAAAGAGCAGCCAGATAATGCTGTAAGCTTTATAGACCAATTTATAAATGAAAATCCATCATCTAAATTCAGTGACCAAATTTATTTTAAGAAGGGAGACATATTTTACAGCTCGGAGAAATATGAGGGTGCAATCGAAGCTTACCGGCATTTTATTCAGAAATTCCCGTCGAGTAATTTAGTCCCTACGGCTTATTATTGGATTGGAAAGAGTGCTTCTAATCTTAAAAGAGAAAGTGAAGCTATTGAAAGTTTTAATAATGTCATTTCAAGATCAATTAAATCCGATATTGGTATATCTTCCTCAATAGAGTTAGCGAACATCTATTCCAATAAAAAATTATATAACGATGCCGTTAATGTTCTTGAAAAAACAATTACAGCACAACCAACATCAAACAGAATACCGGAATTGCTCTTTTTAAAATCTAAATCCGAAATAGGGAATAATAATATTGCTGGTGCTTACTCCACGCTCGAGCAAGTAGTCACGTATTATGAAGGAACAATCTTTGCAGCAAAATCTAAAATTGAACTGGCAAGACTTGAAGTATCACGAAAGAACTATGAAGGCGCACTTCAGCTATTACAAGAAATTTCTGAAAAAAGATTGGATGATATAGGTGCAGAGGCACAATTTGTGATAGGTACAATTTATTACGACCAAAACAAAATTGATGAAGCTATTACAGCTTTAGTTAGAGTAAGATCGGTTTTCCCGGCTTATGAAGAATGGTTGATAAGATCATTATTAAAACTTGGTGATTGTTACGTAAAACTAAATGATAAAAGACAAGCAAGAGACATGTTTAGGGCTGTATTAAACCGGCAGAATACCGGCGAATTTGCAAATGAAGCTAAAAGGAAATTGAATAAACTATGAGAAAATTAATTGCTGCTATAATTTATTTAATTGCAAATGTTATTCCAGCTCAAACAGAACAAGGCAGTATCGAGTTGCCAGATTTTGTCATTACCGGCAGACAAAGTATTGATGTGCAAAATGCTGTTAAAAAACAACCGGAACTAATAAGCACATTATCCAAAGATTTCTTTGTTCCGCAGTATTCCCCGGAAGAATTACCTCTTTTAATACAATCCGCATCTCTACCGGTAAAACCTTCCTT
>DYJK01000065.1 GCA_020723165.1 Melioribacter roseus
TATAAAAGCCAATATTAAAAAAGTATTTAAACCGTATTTGCTGATCATCCTTAGATAAAGAGCATTAAAAGTTGGCACAAATGTAATATTTTCTCCCTTTAATTTCTTGTGAATGATTTTTTTGCTAACTTTTCAAACAAATTATCTATTACATTTATTTATCGACCCAAATAATTTATTGGAGGACAAATGAATTTCAACATGCAAGGCATGATGAAGCAGATACAAAAGATGCAAGCCGATATGGCAAAAGTTCAGGAAGAACTGGGCAATAAAACAGTTGCCGCTGAAAGCGGTGGCGGTATGGTTAAAGTAACTGCAAACGGCAAAAAAGAGATCGTTTCAATTTCTATTGATGATGAAATTGCTAAAAGCGGTGATAAAGAAATGCTTGAAGATCTGATTGTTGCTGCTGTTAATAAAGCTATAAGTGCTGCCAGTAAAATGGCTGAAGAAGAATTGCAAAATGTTACAAAAGGAATGCTGCCGCCAGGTTTTAATATCCCGGGGTTATAAAATTGTTAATAGCTGAACCTTTACAAAAAGTTATTGACGAGTTGAGTAAATTACCATCTATTGGTAAAAAAACTGCACAAAGATTGGCTTTGCACTTGCTTAAAAGTAATGCAGAAGATGTCGAATCGTTAGTTAATTCAATTAGAGAATTAAAAACTAAAATACATATCTGTAAAGATTGTTTTAATATAGCTGTTGATGAACTTTGTGATGTTTGTAAAAGTCCTAAAAGAGATCATTCAATAATTTGTATTGTTGAAGAAGCAAGTGATATAATTGCTATCGAAAAGACGAATGAATATGGTGGCTTATACCATGTACTTGGCGGTGTACTCAATCCGCTTGCTAATGTTTCAGCAGATTCGCTCAAGATTAAAGAGTTAGCTGTCAGGATAGCAAAAGGGGAAACAAAGGAAGTTATCCTTGCACTAAATCCTGATGCCGAAGGTGATGCTACTTCACTTTTCATTACTAGAATACTCAAAGAATACCCGGTAAAAATATCAAGGATTGCACGCGGACTTCCAATAGGCGGTGATCTCGAATTTGCTGATGCAGCTACTATTGGCAGAGCGTTTATTAGCAGAATTTCCTTATAATGAAAGTATTAATGAAAAAAGAATGGTTTAAAGATTGGTTCGAATCAAACGATTATTTGGATGTTTATAATCATAGAGATGATAAGGAAGCGCAGACTTTAATTGAATTAATAATTAAAACAATAAATCCATCTAAAGAAAAAATATTCTTAGATGCAGCATGCGGTTTTGGTAGACATGCTCTTGTACTTTCCTCTCTCGGTTATAAGGTTATTGGATTTGATTTAAGCAGAAATTTACTAAGTATGGCAAAAAGAAATTCTCTTGCTAAAAATCTAACTCTCGATCTTTTAGCTGGTGATTTCAGATCAATAACATTTAAAAAAAAGATAGATATAGTTCTAAATTTATTTACAAGTTTCGGATATTTTGAAACTGACGATGATAATTTTCATTTTGTAAAAGGTGCATACCATTTTATTAAAGAAGGAGGATATTACGTTTTTGATTATATAAATCTTTCGTATCTTAAAAAAAATATTGTAAAAGAAACCGAAAGGATTATTGAGGGAAAAATCATTCGTGAATTTCGTAATATTGAAAATGACAGGGTTAACAAAAAAATTTTAATCCAGGAAAGAAACACCATAGCAGAATATAGCGAGTCAGTTAAACTTTACAGTCCGGAATTTTTAATTAATAGTTTTAATTATACCGGGTTTGAGTTAATCAAACAATATGGGGATTATCTTGGCAATAATTTCGAAGAACAAGAATCACCACGATTAATTCTTTTCTTTCAAAAATGAAAACAAAAATTGTTGTATCATTAATTTTGATGGTAGTTATTAATTCATGTGATCTCTTCACAACCCGGGATCCGGAATCCCCGGAAAACCCGAGTAATAACCTAATACCGGCAACAACGCCGGAAATACTTTTCAGTAATCTTAAATCATCTATCGAATCGAAAGTACTGGAATATTACTTATCGTGTTTTGTTGATCAAACTTATTTAAGTAAAGATTTTGTATTTATTGCATCGGGAAGTGCATTGACACAATATCCCGTATTGAGTTTTTGGAATCTAAATTCTGAAAGACAATATTTTAATAATTTAATAGCAAATTTACTTGAGGGTTCTAATATTACCATTACTTATTTTGACCAAACTAACAATCCGCAAGGTGATAGTGCAATTTACAGTTTAGATTATTCGATAAATATAGTTTCTACTAATACAACTTTAGCCGGTGATTACAAGGGTTCAGCACAATTCAAAATCTTTCTCGATTCCAGGAATCAATGGGTTATTGTTGAGTGGCAAGATATAAAGAAAGAAAATTATTCTTGTTGGAGTGATCTAAAGGGGAAAGTTTATTAAAAAATATTTTATATATGGTCTGTTAATTATCCTAAATAGCTGTGTGAATCCATTTGCCCCTGAAATTGATGAAAACCTTGGAAGCGAAGGTGGTTTAATCTCAGATCAAAAAAAAATTGATGGAGTCTTTCAGAATTTTCAATACGCATACACATTTAAGGACACATTAATTTACAGCCAGTTATTGGATAAAGAATTTACTTTCAGCTTCAGAAATTACGATTTAGGTGTAGATGTTTCCTGGGGGAGAGATGAAGAAATGAAAGTAACTTATGGTTTGTTTCAGAATGCTCAGCGGCTTGATTTGATCTGGAATAACATAATTACTATAACGGGAGATTCAACAAGCATAATTAGAAGTTTTAATTTAACAATTACATTTAATCCAACTGATATTATTTATGTTGACGGGAGAGTTAATCTTCTGCTTAAGAAAGGTGAAGATGATAAATGGAGAATATTGCGTTGGGTTGATGAATCTAACTTTTAACAATTATGATATTATTTTATTTCTCAGAAGCATTTAGAGTTTTTAGAAGATCGCCATTTGCTACTGTTGTAACTATTAGTATTACAGCGATAGCGGTGTTTATTACAACTGTAGCAATCTTTATGCTGTTTGTATCAAACCAGCTATCGGAAAAGGTAATAAGAAATATTGAAGTTAGAGCTTATATCAAAGATTCTGTTGATTCAACTTCAATCGAAACTATGAAAACTCAACTCCGATCGTTTACTTTTATTTCATCACTGAAGTTTGTAAGTAAAGAAGATGCTGCCGAAGAATTTAGAACTGAAACCGGGGAAGATTTTCGTTCGGTACTGGATGCCAATCCGCTTCCAAATTCGTTTGTAATTAAATTTATCCCGGAAAAAGTAAGCGAGAAAAATTTCAATATCTATGTAAAGGAGATTGGTGCGGTCGATGGAATAGATGAGGTTATTTATGATTATAATGTAGTTATAAAAATTATAAACCTACTTCGTACATCTAAAACAATCATATATATATTCTCGTTTTTACTTTTAATTCTTTCAATTTATTTAGTGTATGTTCATAACAAAATGCAGTTTGAAAATAATATTGATTTATATCGAACAATGAAATTGGTAGGTTCGAAAATTAGTTCTTTAAAAATCCCTTTATTTCTTAATGGGATATTGATAGGTTTAATTGCCGGTATTGTTTGTGTAATTATAAATTATATAATATACTATTTATTGACTGCAATGATTAATAATCTTAAATTTTCAATTGTAATTCGAGGGCAGCAATTCTTCTTACCGCTCATTATTGGATTTCTGTTGGGTCTATTAGGAAGTATAATATATTCATTTAAAATATCGTTGAAAATTGACGAGTAAAATTCTAATTAAAGGTTAAAAATGAAAATATATAAGTTGTTATTCCTCTTACCATTTTTTTTAATTGTTGGGAATGCCGCTGCTCAAGTAACTGATTATGAGTTGGGTTCAAGTTTGTTTAATCGGTATACTCAACAAACCGGTTTGTTTGATTTGTCCGATCCTAATGCTGTAAATATTAAAGTTGCTGTCTGGGGTTTTGTACGTTACCCGGGGAAATATATTGTTCCGTCTTATACAACGGTTTCAGATCTATTATCGTATGCCGGCGGACCTTCTGATGCTGCCGAATTAGAGGAATTAAAATTATATAGAGTTTACGAGGATGGGAAACAAGAATTAATAAATGTTAATTTCAGCGATATTATGTGGAATGACAAGTTAAATTCAAAATTTAATAGAGCACCTAATCTTGAAGCCGGCGATATCTTGGTTGTTACCGGTTCACCAAGGTTATATACAAGAGACCAGGTAACTTTGTGGGTTACAATTTTAAGCGCCTTGATTTCTTTATCCATTTTAGTATTGAATATAGTTCGTAATTAGGAGAAACATTGAATACCTCTAATAATAATTCGCATTACCAGGAATATCATACATTAAAAGACTATTGGAATCTAATTCAATTAAATCTTTTCCCAATTATATTAATTGCATTGACCGGTCTAGCAGTAGCAATTATTTATGCAATTAGCAGCCCGAATATTTATAAATCGACCACAGTAATAAAATTAGCAAAACCACAAGGGAATATATTGGATGCACCGTTAGTTCCGGAATTCCAAGATTTTGGAAGTGACCGCTTCATTGCCAATGAGATTGAAATACTAAAAAGTTACCAGCTAAGAGAAAAAGTTGCTAATACTCTTATTGATAGTTTTAAAGTATCGAAAAAGAATAAAAACTTTTTCTTAATCTTTGAAGAGAGCGATAAACCAACAGCCAAAGAAAAAATAAGATCAATTAATTCTGTTGCTTCATCATTGAGCGGCTATGTTTCGATTGATCAGAAAAGAGGTCTTGATATTGTAGAAATCAGTGCCGAATCTCAATCACCCACCGAGGCAGCTATTATTTCAAATCTTTATGCAGAAGCTTATAAAGAAATAAATTTAACTTATAATAGGCAGCAATTAACCGCTATTAAAGATTTCTTAGCTGAGCAGAGGGAAGAAAAACTTAGTGAATTGGCGAATGTTGAAGAGACTTTACTCAATTTCCAGGAACAACGAGGTATTGTTCAATTGCCTTCACAAACGACTGTTTTAATTCAACAAGCATCTGAATTCGAAGCTAAAATGAAATCGACACAAATAGATATGACAATTGCGGAAAAAAATTTGAAACAATATAAAGATGAACTGGATAAACAAGATCCTGAAATAAAAGATTATATAGAAAGTTTCGCAACCGAACCGTATATAAAAAACCTACAAACACAAATTGCTGATTTACAAACACAAAAAGATCGTGCTTTATCTAGTGCTTCAGCTAGTCAGAAAAAGAACGAGATTATAAAAGAAATTGATAGACGAATTAATGATCTAAAAGAAAAACTTAATAGTCAGTTGTCGGTTTACAGAGCCGGAATTTTATCTTCCAGCCCCGAAGAAATAAAAAATACCACAAAAAAAGTTTTAGAAGAAGAAGTTAAATATCAATCATTGTTGGCATCTTATAAAAAGTTGAATGAAATCGTGCAAGATTATGATAACCGTTTAAACAAACTTCCTACAAGTACAATTGATTTAGCGAGACTTCAGCGCGAGCAATCAGCTTATGAAAAACTTTATTCACAAGTAGAAGAAAAATACCAGCAAGCGTTAATAAATGAACAATCGGTTCCAAGTAATGTTTTTATTATTGACAGCGGAAGAGTTCCAACTTCGCCATCCAAACCTAATAGACTGCTTATTGTTATTGTTGGTCTTGTACTGGGATTTGGAATAGGCATTACTTTTGCATTTGTAAGAAATCATTTTGATAATACTGTTAAAACACCTGAAGATATCCAGAACAAAAACATCAATATTCTTGCATGGATACCAAAGATAGAAGGATTGGATACCGGCAATAAAGATTTCGAATTTATTGTTGCAAAGAAACCTGATGCAAGTGCAAGCGAAGCTTATAGGGCGCTGCGTACAAGAATAAAATTTTCCAAGATCGATAAAGAATTTCTGAAAACACTTTTAGTTACGTCACCAACTTCACAAGAAGGTAAAACAACAACTTCTGTTAATCTTGCCGGTAGTATGGCTCTGGCAAACTTTAAAACCGTAATTCTTGATGCCGATCTTAGAAAACCTAGAGTGCATTCTATATTTGGCCATAAAAGATTCCCGGGTTTTACAGATTATTTCTTTGGACAATCAACTTACGAGGAAGTAATTAGAAAGACCGGTATTGGTAATTTGTATTACATTAGCGCCGGTACCATACCTCCTAATCCTTCTGAAATACTCGGCTCTTCTCAAATGGAAGGTTTTTTGGAAAAATTAAAAAATGATTTCGATTATATTATTATCGATTCACCCCCATTGATACCGGTAACAGATTCAGAAATAATAGCCCAAATTGCTGATGGGACTATTTTGGTCGTTTCTTCAAATAATACAGAGATGGATCTATTGGAAAAATCTGTTGAAATTCTTAATAGAGACAAGACAACATTCCTGGGTGTTCTACTAAATAATTTCAGCTATCGTAGTGGTTACAGCTCATATTATAAATATTACTATTATTATTCTCGACCTACAAACGGTTCTAAAAAAAGTAAAATCAAAGTATAAATATTAATGCAAAAGAAAGTTGCTGTTGTCACCGGAGGTGCCGGTTTCCTTGGTTCACATCTTTGTGATCACCTCATAAAAGAAAATCTTAAAGTAATTTGTTTGGATAATCTAATTACCGGTAGGATCGAAAATATTGAACACCTTTTCGGTAATGAAAGTTTTCAATTCATTAAACTTGACGTTACAAATTTCATACATGTTCCGTCGCATGTAGATTACGTTCTCCACTTTGCATCACCGGCAAGCCCTATTGATTATTTGAAACTGCCGATTCAGACTTTGAAAGTCGGGTCGCTCGGTACACATAAAGTTTTAGGTCTTGCAAAAGAGAAAAAAGCTGTGTTTCTACTAGCTTCCACATCGGAAGTTTACGGTGATCCGTTGATTCATCCGCAAAAGGAAGATTATTGGGGTAATGTGAATCCGGTTGGTCCTCGCGGAGTTTACGATGAAGCAAAAAGGTTTGCTGAAGCTATGACTATGGCTTATCACCGTTATCATGGTCTTCAGACTAGAATTGTAAGAATATTTAATACATACGGGCAACGTATGAGATTAGATGATGGAAGAGCATTGCCCACATTTATTTCTCAGGCACTAAAGGGAGAAAATGTAACTGTTTTTGGTGATGGTTCACAAACAAGAAGTTTTTGTTTTGTTGATGATTTGATAGAAGGTATTTACAGATTATTAGTATCTGACCATGTTGAACCGGTTAACATTGGCAATCCTGAAGAAATTTCTTTGCTGCAATTTGCGAATGAAGTTATTGAAATTTGTAATTCAAAGAGTAAGATAATATTTCAAGAATTGCCCGAAGATGATCCAAAAGTCCGCCAGCCGGATATTACTCTTGCAAAAGAAATCCTTAATTGGGAACCAAGAGTAAGTAGGCGAGAGGGATTAAAATTAACTCTACAATATTTTAAGAATGAGCTAAAAATTAATTAACCTTTTCTTTCTTTCAATAAATTGTTAAAAAAAGTCCCGCTAATTTGCGGGACTCTTTTTTGCTTACCGATGTAAGCAAGTTTTGAACTCTTCGTTCTGTTATCACTATTAATACATTCCATCCATACCGCCATGAGGCATTGGAGGCATCGGTTTTTCTTCTTCTTTCTTCTCATAAACAACAGCTTCAGTTGTTATTAATAATGAGGAAACAGATGCAGCATTTTCAAGTGCAGTCCTGGTAACTTTTGTAGGATCGATTACACCTGATTTTAGTAAGTTCTCGTATGTTTCTGTTGCTGCATTGAATCCGAAATCGTTTTTACCTTCTAATACCTTATTAAGTACAACAGCACCTTCTAAACCGGCATTAGCTGCAATTTGTTTAAGCGGTTCTTCAAGAGCTTTTTGAACTATCTTGATACCGGTACCTTGGTCCTGGTTTTCGCCTTTAATTTTATCTAAAGCAGAAATAGCCCTTACTAACGCAACACCACCGCCAACAACAATTCCTTCTTCAACTGCTGCTCTAGTAGCGTGTAAAGCATCTTCAACACGGGCTTTCTTTTCTTTCATTTCAATTTCAGTTGCGGCACCAATTTTCAATACTGCAACACCACCGGATAATTTTGCAAGTCTTTCTTGTAATTTTTCTTTGTCGTAATCTGAAGTAGTTTTTTCAATTTGTGATTTGATCTCATTGATTCTCTTTTTAATATCATCTGTTTTACCGGCGCCTTCAACAATAGTAGTATTATCTTTATCGATTGTTACCTTCTTTGCGCGACCTAAGTATTCAATAGTTGCATTCTCTAATTTGAAACCTCTTTCTTCCGAAATAACAGTACCGTTTGTAAGAACTGCTATATCTTCAAGCATTGCTTTTCTTCTATCTCCAAAGCCAGGGGCTTTAACAGCACATACTTTCAATGTTCCTCTTAGTTTATTTACAACCAAAGTAGCTAATGCTTCGCCTTCAAGATCTTCTGCTATAATTAATAATTGGCGTCCGGATTGGGCTATCTTTTCAAGAATAGGGAGTAGGTCTTTCATCGCAGAAATTTTCTTATCGTGAATTAAAATGTAAGCATCTTCCAAAGTTGCTTCCATTGTCTCTGAATTAGTTACAAAGTAAGGTGAAATATAACCGCGGTCAAATTGCATACCTTCAACAACATCCAATGTAGTTTCTGCGGATTTGCTTTCTTCAACGGTAATTACACCATCTTTACCAACTTTTTCCATAGCATCGGCAATCAAGTTACCAATGGTTTTATCATTATTAGCTGAAATTGAACCTACTTGTGCGATCTCTTCACGTCCGCCAACTTCTTTGCTGATGGATTTAAGGTATTCAACAACTTTAGTAACAGCTAAGTCGATTCCTCTTTTTAGATCCATGGGATTAGCACCGGCTGTAACGTTTTTCAATCCTTCACGGAAAATAGCTTGTGCTAAAACAGTAGCGGTAGTAGTTCCATCGCCGGCAACGTCGCTGGTTTTAGAAGCAACTTCGCGTACCATCTGGGCACCCATATTCTCGATAGGAAGTTCGAGTTCAATTTCCTTCGCAACGGAAACACCATCTTTGGTAACAGTTGGAGCACCGAATTTTTTATCAAGTATAACATTTCTTCCTTTAGGGCCGAGCGTTACTTTAACAGCGTTAGCTAATTTATCAACACCGGCTTTAAGTGAACTTCTCGCATCACTGCTGAATTCGATTATTTTTGCTGCCATAATTTTTCTCCTTTTTTATTCAAACTTTATTTTACAATTCCATAAATGTCGCTTTCACGCATTATTAAATATTCTTCGCCCTCAATTTTTACTTCAGTACCCGAATATTTGCCATATAAAACTGTATCACCGGCTTTTACTGTTAAAGCCAAAACTTTACCATCTTCTGTAATTCTTCCATTACCCACTGCTACAACAGTACCTTCTATCGGTTTTTCTTTAGCAGTATCAGGTAAAATAATGCCACCCTTAGTAGTTTCTTCCGCCTCTTTTGGCTTAACAACTACTCTATCATGTAAAGGTTGGATTTTGAATTGTGCCATAATACCTCCTTTTTGATTAATATTTGATTAGCACTCTAAAAATTTGAGTGCTAATATATGATTCAAAGGAAATATTGTCAATATTGCGATATAGAGTTGAAAGCTAGTAGGGTTACGAAAAACATCAAAATATGTAAAGTTTTATTGATAGGAGGTAATCTATTCAATAATAGTTACGTTTTTCCCGCTTATTCGCTTAATTTTTAACAAACCACCTTCGCTCATAGGTTGCCAAGTATAACCTTCATTTTCGTCATTAATTTCTAATGGTCTATTATCTAAAAGAATTTGGGATGGTTGAGATGTTAACCTTAGATACTCTATCCCTGAAGTATCTAACGTGCGATAATAAATTTTTAACTTTTTGTATAATGGATTCTCTGGATCTTGCCAAATAAACTTTATAAAATTTCCTTTATAATCAATTTGTTGGATAATCGATGTAGAAAATAGTAAATGATCTTTATCTGAAGGTGCCAATTCAGGATTAACAGCCATAGCTCGTAAGTAATGCCTAATATAATCACCATAACCATCAGTAAGCCAAATATCATCAAAAGGGAAGCGATTCTTCCCATCATTGTCAACCATATATGTTGACCATAATAACTGGCGCTTTGAATTTTCAAAATAGGTACTATCACCGGCTAATTTTGTGTATAACAGTCCATCGGCGCCTTGTCTTGCAGTATGACTGTTAGCCGGAACTCTGTAATATGTCTGTTCATTAATAGCAGTAACACCATATTTTTCCCACGTGTTGTTACCGAGTTCTTTATAAACCCACTCGATTATCTTTCGCGAATCAGTCTGCCAATCCGGGAACAGTTCAGTATGTTCCATGATAAATCTTGCAAAAGTCATAGCATTAATTTGGGTATCACTCCAACCGGGAACGTCTTCAAAGAACGGACCCCATTTGTTATTCTTCATTGGATATTTTTTCATCCAATCTAAGATTTTATTGAACGCTGCTTTATATTTTTCAATATCACCCTTATTTAGTTTTTCGAGTTCTAAAAAGAGCTCTAATGTAGGCGCCCAATTTGTTGTATAGCTACTATAACCGATCTTCAGCGTGTCATTCATATCTTTAAGTAAATATCCCACTTGACCGGTGAATGCATTCACTTTGAAAGGCAGCGGTGAATTATTTTCGTTCCCGTCTTTAATATGCATAGAAAGCGTGTTGGCAATTTTTATTGATGCATCTAAATAAATTTTTGTACCGAACATTTTATAAAGGTTGATCAACTCCAATGCAAACGAGCCAGCTTTATCCGGTTGGGTATAACCTTTACCAAGAATCATATCGCCATCATAAATGCCTGAATAAAGGATTGTATTGTATGGGAAAGGGACATTCGGCCAAAAGCAAGATTCCGGGCTGAGACTGTGGCTTAAATAATAATCTGCCATAAATCTCATGTTATCTTTGATCTTTTCATTACCGGTATAAGCATAAAGTAATTTCCACGCTGATAATGCCATTTGTAATTGATCACCACCAATACCGCGATTGTCGTTGAATCCTTTATTCCATACTTGATGATTCATGTAGTATGGCAATCCATTTTGATCGATACGCATGGTGTCCCAAAAATTCCAAACAAGATTTATTACGTGATCAAATGATTTACCGGGATTTTCATCGTACCATGATATTATTTTGCCTTCGCTATCTGTTTTGATATCATGATAAATTAATTTTTCTTGTCCATAATTGTTTGTATAGATTAGAACGGCAAATAAAAGGATAAGACGATTAAACATGTTGTTCTCATTCAATTTGAAGTGAAGATTTTAGCCCTTTTCAACTGATCTTGAAAAGATATAATCTATATTTTTAAGCATTTTACCGGGGTCGAATATATCTTCTACTTCTTCACGGGTAAGATATTTCAAAATGTTTTCAGAATTCAGAAGTTCATTTTTTAAATTCTTGTTTTTATCAGCCCAAACATCCATAGCAGCTTTTTGTACGAATGAATATGCATCTTCTCTTGTCATCCCTTTTTCTGTCAATTTAAGGAGAACGGCTTGAGAGAAAATCAATCCACGAGTTTTATTCAAATTATTAATCATGTTTTCCGGGTAGATGATTAGATTATCAATCAGCTTAATCATTAAGCCGAGCATGTAATCCAAAGCTATCGTGCTATCAGGTAAAATAATTCGTTCAACGGAGGAATGCGAGATATCTCTCTCATGCCATAGAGCAACATTTTCCAAAGCAGCCAACGAATTGCCTCGTAATACTCTTGCTAAGCCGGTAATACGTTCACTAATGATTGGATTACGCTTATGCGGCATTGCTGATGAACCTTTTTGTCCCTTGGAGAAATACTCTTCTGCTTCTAATACTTCAGTTCTTTGCAGATGCCTTATTTCGATAGAAATTTTTTCTAATGTAGCGCCAACGATTGCTAAAGTTGAAAGAAACTCAGCATGCCTATCTCTTTGTACTACTTGTGTTGCAACCAGTTCGGGTTTAAGACCTAATTTTTCGCATACATATTCTTCAACTTTTGGAGTTAAATGTTCGAATGTACCAACGGCACCGGAAATTTTACCTACACTTATTGAATTAATTGAATGTTTGAGACGATCGATATTTCTTTTAGTTTCTTCGTACCACAAAGCAAACTTCAATCCCATAGAATATGCTTCGGCATGAATGCCATGACTTCTGCCGACACAAATTGTTCGTTTATGTTCTAAAGCTCTTTTCTTAAGAATATCTTTTAATTGGATTAGATCATTTAAAATAATTTCACCGGCAGATTTTAATTGATAAGCAAGTGAAGTATCAAGAACATCCGATGAAGTCATACCGTAATGAATGTGACGTGATGCCGGTCCAACATATTCTGCAACGTTTGTTAGGAAAGCGATTACATCGTGCTTTGTTGTTTCTTCAATTTCAAGAATGCGTTTAATATCAAAATCAGCTTTCTCTTTAATTACAGCTAAATCATTTTCGGGAATATCGCCAAGTTTTGCTCTAGCTTCACACGCAAGTATTTCGATCTTTAGCCACGTTTCAAACTTGAAACGGTCTTCCCAAATTTTACCAATTTCAGGACGAGTGTAACGATCTATCATTATCTCCGCTCCAATTTCATTTTTTTGTGAATTGTATCACTGTCTCTTTGAATTTTTATATCGATAATATCGCCGGCACGGAATTCTTTTAATACTCCAATCAAGGTTGTTTCGTTTGTTACTTTATAATTATTAATGCCTAAGATAATATCATAAACTTCAAGACCGGCTTTATCTGCCGGAGAATTTTTCTGCACTTGAGTTATGATTACACCTTGTGAACTTTTCAAGTTGTATGCTTTAGCAATTCTTGGATCAATAGTTTGAATGCTAAGCCCGGTAACAAATTCACGATCAACTTTACCGTTATTTTTAATTTCATCAACTATTCTTTTGATTTTATTAACTGGTATTGCAAATCCTACACCAACATTGCCGGTTGAACCTTGAGCGGTAAAGATTAAAGTATTCATCCCGATTAATTCTCCGTAAGCATTTACCAGCGGACCGCCGCTGTTACCCGAATTAATAGCGGCGTCCGTTTGAAGCATATCTACGTAATACCGGTTTTCAGATGAACCTAAATTCATTCCTTTAGCACTTACCACTCCTACCGTAACTGTTGGTTGGTCATTGATATCGAACAAACCAAACGGATTACCTAATGCAATAACCCATTCACCTATAAGAATTTCATCTGAATTGCCGAGTTTAATGTAGGGTAAGTTGTCGGCGTCAATTTTAAGTATGCAAATATCCGAAGCCGGATCGCTGCCAACGATTTTAGCTTCGTGCTGAGAACCATCTGTCATAGTAACTGTGGCTTCTATAGCATTGCCAGCTACGTGATCGTTCGTTAAAATATATCCGTCCGGCGAGATTATAACTCCTGACCCCAATCCTTGGACTCTTTGGTCATAAATAAATAATCTGAAAAAATCCGTGTACTGCTGGATTTGCGTTACGGTAATACCAACTACAACCGGACTCACTTCTTTGACGGTCTTTGTAATAATAGTTTGTCTTGAGTTTGAAATATCATCTTGTATTTGCTGTTTGTTCGAGACTTGTGCTGCTTGGAAATCATCATTGCTCAAAAGTGTGCTTAGTGTAGAGCGGCTGTTACCTTGATTATTCAAGAATAATGCAAACACAGCCGAAGCAACTAATAATGTAATTATAATCGATATAATTATTGGCTTAGTTCTATTCATTTTAATTACCTGATGTTTTTAAGTTTGATGAAATATATTCTTTTATCGGTTGAATGTGTTTAATAAGAATGATTGATAATAAGATCAATAATAAAATTGAGAACTCAAGTTCCGATGATGCCCGGGGATAAGTATATTTATTCATAACATCTCCGATAGAGAAACCAAGTGCTGCACTTAATAAAGTAGCGCTGAAATTTGCAAAGTGAATATTCCTTCTGAAAGCGTAACTAATTAACCAAAGAAAAATCCAGATTGCCAGTATTGGAACTGAAATTATGATTGCGCCACCGGCAGCAGTTGCTAGACCTCTTCCACCTTTAAATTTAATCCAGAATGAAAAACAGTGTCCGAATACAGCACCAATTAAAGCTATCATCAAAATCGGGAATTGATTCCCGAATAAAAATTTAACTATTACAACTGATACGATCCCTTTGCAGAAATCAATTACAAAGACTGCGATACCTAATTTTTTTGATTTGCTAACTTTGTATGAATTAAACGCACCTACATTTGACGACCCATTTTGAGTAATATCAATATTCTGATACTTCTTTAAAATTATATACGCAGTGGGGAAGGAGCCGATTAATAATCCTATCACAAAACTTAGAACATAATTCATGATATTTATTCCATTAACAAACTAAATTTAATAAATTAAGAATGTCCATAAAATACTAATCTTCAACCAGTTGTGTGAATTCAATGAATACTTGCATGGACGATTCAGCGAATCGCCCTACAGATTTAATTCTCATCCAACTGATTAATCTTCATTGTTCACAAGAACGGTTCTCCAAAGAGAGAGCAAGTTACAAGTTGGTCATGATACATCTAAAAATTCTTTTCTTCTTGTTCAATTTACAATTTGCTTGTTAAATCAGTTCCAGAAAAAAATTATTGATGCTATTTGTAGTTATTAAAAAAATATTAAATTTGAATTCATAATCTAATTTAAGTCACTCATGGGAGAATAAATGATAAATTATATAGGCAGATTTAATGTAATACCTTCTTTACCTGAAAAATTAGAACCGCTTAGAGATATAGTATCCAATCTTTACTGGACGTGGAATCAGGATGCCATAGAATTATTCCGAAGAATGGACAGCAAACTTTGGGAAGACTCACATCATAACCCGGTTTGTATGCTTGGGAAAATCAGCCAGGAACGTTTAAACGAAATTGCGGTAGATGACAGTTTTGTCTCGCATATGAATCGAGTGTATGTACAGCTAAATATTTACCTCGAAGAAAAAACCTGGTACCAAAAAAATTATAAAATTGAAAAAGAAAATGTTATTGCCTATTTCTCGGCAGAGTTTGGTCTAACCGAATGCCTCCAAATCTATTCCGGGGGTCTTGGCGTACTTTCCGGGGATCACTTAAAATCTGCCAGTGATCTTGGACTTCCGCTTGTAGGTGTAGGACTTTGTTATAAAGAGGGATACTTCCAACAATATCTTACCAACGATGGCTGGCAGCAAGAACGATATGAGATTACCGATTTTTATAATCAACCTATGAACCTCGTAACGAAGGAAGATAATTCACCGTTAAAGATCGAACTCGATTTCCCGGGAAGGAAAGTCTATTTCCAGGTTTGGAAAATCCAAATAGGAAGAGTTCCGTTATATCTTCTTGATACTAATGTTCCTGAGAATAATGATGAAGACAAAAAAATAACACGCTCCTTATACGGAGGTAATAACGAAACAAGAATTCAACAAGAAATAGTTCTTGGAATAGGCGGTATACGTGCATTACATGCAATCGGTACTAAACCGGTAGTCTGCCATATGAATGAAGGTCACTCCGCATTCCTTGCTTTAGAGAGAATTAGACTTTTGATGAAACTACATAATCTTAGTTTTACAGAAGCACGTGATGTTAATATATATGCAAATGTATTTACGACACATACACCGGTTCCAGCCGGTATCGATATTTTCCCGAATGAGTTAGTTGAAAAATATTTTGGCCAGTATTACCGGCACGAACTCGGTATCGCTGATAAAACGTTTTATAGTCTCGGTACTATTATCAAAGATAAAGCACCAAGCAACTTTAATATGGCTCATCTTGCAATGAACATGGCCGGTTACGTAAACGGTGTAAGTAAACTCCACGGAAAAGTATCAAAGAAAATGTGGCAGTCGGGATTTATTGATATACCATTTGATGAAATACCGATTGATTATGTAACGAATGGTATTCATACCCATTCTCATCTTTCTAATGATATGCAAGAATTACTTTACAGATACCTTGGCGATAAATTTATGCGATCACCTTCTGATCCAGATGTTTGGAAACGGATTGATGAAATGCCGGATGAAGAATTGTGGCGCACACATGAACGGAGAAGAGAACGCCTTGTTGCCTTTGCACGCAAGAGATTAAAGAAGCAAATAATAGAACGCGGAGGTTCTGGCTCCGAAATCTCTGCTGCAAAAGAAATTCTAGATTCGCAAGCTTTAACTATTGGATTTGCGCGAAGATTTGCAACGTATAAGCGGGCAACTCTTATTTTTCAGGATATAGAAAAATTAATTTCAATATTAAGTAATCCCGATTACCCGGTTCAATTAATTATTGCCGGTAAAGCTCATCCGAAAGATGAAGAGGGTAAAAAGCTTATTCAAGAAATAATTGCTCTATCCAAGGATTATCATCTTAGGAAAAAAGTTGTATTCCTCGAAAATTATGATATGAACATTGCCAGATATATGGTTGAAGGCTGCGATGTCTGGTTGAATAATCCGCGCCGCCCACTTGAAGCAAGCGGAACATCAGGTATGAAAATAATTGCAAATGGCGGATTAAATTTAAGTGTGCTCGATGGATGGTGGGATGAAGCATACAGTTATGATGTTGGATGGAAGATTGGAAATGCCGAAGAATATGATAACCTCGATTATCAAGATGAAGTTGAATCGAGAATGATTTATGAAATGATTGAAAAAGAAATTGTGCCGACATTTTATAATAGGGGCGAAGACAAACTGCCGCGCCAATGGATTTCTATGATGAAGAATTCGATGAAAAAACTCGGACCGATTTATAATACACATAGAATGGTCCAGGAATATGCTCAAAAGTTTTATTTCTCATCGTATGAAAAACGAACCCAGTTAATGAAAAATAATTGGGAAAAAGGGAAGACACTCTCTGCATGGAAATCAAAAATATACGAAAATTGGTCCAAGTTAAAATTTGTAAGTATCGAGGAAGAGGAAAAAAATTCCGAATTTAAAGTAGGTAACAAATATCCAATAGTAGCGGAAGTCGAACTCGGTAACCTTACACCCGATGATGTTGAAGTTCAAATATATTTTGGCAAAATTGACAACGGCTCCGTTGATAATAAAGGTTTTGTTAATATGGCATACTTGCCAAAGAAATCAAAATCAAACAGATTTGTTTACCGGGGTGAGATTGACTGTAAAGATACCGGACAATTTGGATTTACTTTACGTATATTGCCTAAGCATGAAGTGCTTATTAATCCTTTTGAACTTGGCTTAATTAGATGGGCGTGAAAAGAAATAAATTAAAAATTAGAAATGAAAAATTAAAAGAGGTGAAGAATTAATTAAACACGAAGAATAAAAGATGAACGATATTAAAGAATCGGATGAATTAAAGAAAATATTAGCAACAATAAAAAAAGTTTCTATTAAAACTTTGATTTTATTATGTTATTGCAACCAGTTGTGTGAATTAACTTGCTATAACGGCAAAAGTAATTATTTAATCGATAAATAGAACGCAGACTTGCTTGCAGCAAGCAAGTTAAACGGATTTTTTATGATCTACGCTGATGAATTTTTGAATAATTACTTTTGCCTTCATTTTCGAATTATTGTAATTTAATTCACACAACCGGTTATGTTGTTATAAAATATATTTAGTTTAATGATGATAAGTGATTGATAATTCATAATTCATAATTTATAAGTGTTGAAGATATGCTTCTAGAGACTTTAGATTTGAAAACAAATGATGTACTTATCTACTCACAGAACCTATTTAATTTTAACGATAGTTTTAAGATTATAAATAAAAAGGAAAAAATTAAACGCCCACGCCGTATTACATATTTTGATGTATGTAATTATGTTAAAGATCCTTCGCCTAAAAACCTAATCATATACCGGCTATTAACAAATGTAAATAACTTAGACGCTTATTCGACAAAGTACGGCTACTTTATAAAAATTAATGGTAGAATAGAACTCATATACTTTGATCCAATATTTGCTATAAAGGACCTACGCCATCTGCGTTTTGATTTGGATCCTAATCACTTTAGATTTAAAATTCAACAAGTTGGGCTAACATCTCTTACCCGTTGGGAAAGTGAACCCGATTTTGCCGAAGTATTCCATTTCGATCTTAAAGCAATCGAGGCGCAAAACCAAAATGATAAAATTTATGCAGACGCTATTTTTGCTTTCGACCCGGATTTCTCGGACAAAGAATATGATGAATACGAAGAGATCAATAAGAATCAAGATATATCCTCAACAACAGTTAAATCAAAAGTAATGTCTGAGACTGTTACTTCGCTAAATAATATAGCCGAAGATAAAGCAACAACACACACTATACTTTCTTCACCATCGGCGCCTGATTCAAATAAAGTTCAAGATCTTAGGGAAGAAATTATAACATTGCTGAAACAAGCATTAAATATCCAGGAAGATGTTAAAGGTCCTTCTCAAAAAGACAATACTTCTGGTACCAATAAGCATATTTCTGATCAGAAGGAATTACATATCGACCCAAGTAAAGCGCACAATGTTTTCGATCTATTCAAAACTACGATCAAATCAGAAGGACTTTCCGAAAGAGAAAAAGAATCTGTTATTCTAAAATTCGGGAAAGATATTTAAGAAGTTTAAACCCTGGTTTAATTATTAAATTTTTTATCTATCATTTCCGGTTGTTTCTGTATTACAGTAGGTTATCAAATTAAAATTTTCTTAAAATTAGTCTTATTTACAGTTAGCTTGAAAAAAGTTAAATTATAATTAGATTCAAGACAATATCTCCACTTCTAAAAATGAGGGCATTTAATTTAAGGCAAATTCACAAGTCTATGTGACTTACTAAGCGGAGCTTTATTTAAAAGACAATTATAAATTATGAATTGTAAATTCTAAATTTTTCAAAATTTCTGAAGATTGAATAACTGAAAATTCAAAATAATACCAAATAACCAATTACTAACAACAAAGCACTAATAACTATTCACTAATAACCATGGTCTACAAATCAAATCTTCTAGAAAAAATCAAGAATAATACTGCTGTAATCGGTATAATTGGAATGGGCTACGTGGGGCTACCGCTTGCACTTACATTTGCAGAAAAAGGATTTCATGTCACCGGCTTCGATATTGATGAATCTAAGGTTGCAAAATTAAATGCCGGTGAATCTTACATTAAGCATATTCCATCGGATAGAATCAAGCACCCGCTTCGACTTAACGAGGCGAGCCCACTCCGACTCAGCGAGAGCGAGGCGAGCAACAAGTTTATAGCAACTTCTGATTTTTCTTTAATTACATCTTGTGATTGTATCATTATATGTGTTCCAACTCCGTTAAACGAACGTCGTGAACCGGATATGAGTTATATTAATAATACGGCTGAAACTGTTGCTCATTACCTCAGACCGGGGCAATTAGTTGTACTTGAATCATCTACTTATCCGGGAACAACGGAGGAGGTACTTTTACCGCTATTTGCCAACGTGAGAGGCGAAACGAAGGACGTAAAACGTACTTCAGGGATACCTCTATCCTCAAACGATTCACATCTTGAAGTTGGTACTGACTTTTTCTTGGCATTCAGTCCCGAACGTGAAGATCCAAATAACCCTGATTTCCAAACATCAAATATTCCTAAAGTAGTAGGTGGTGTAACATCTTCATGTCTTGAAGTTGCAGTAGTATTATATGATCAGATTATAACTAAAACTATTCCGGTCTCTTCACCACGTGTTGCTGAAGCAGCAAAACTTCTAGAGAATATATACCGCTCTGTTAATATTGCTTTGGTGAACGAATTGAAAGTGGTCTTTGAAAAAATGGGTATTGATGTCTGGGAAGTAATAGAAGCAGCAAAGACAAAACCGTTTGGTTTCCATCCATTTTATCCCGGACCAGGTTTAGGAGGGCACTGTATTCCAATAGATCCGTTTTACTTAACATGGAAAGCCCGTGAATATGGGATCGATACAAAATTCATAGAACTTGCCGGTAGAATAAATACCGAGATGCCCGACTACGTAGTTGAAAAAGTAGGTGAGACTTTAGATACAAGAAAGAAGGCAATTAAAGGAAGTAAAATTTTAATCTTGGGAGTATCATACAAAAAAAATATTGATGATATGCGTGAATCGCCAGCGCTTAAACTTATTGATATTTTGCAGTCGAAGGGAGCGAAAATTGATTACCATGATCCATATGTACCAAAACTACCACCGACCCGTAAATACAAATTTGAAATGAATTCAGTACCTCTTACATCTAACTCACTGGCGGCTTACGATTTAGTTTTATTAGTGACTGACCATGACAACATTGATTATAAATTGATAATTGAGAATTGCGAATTGATAATTGATACGAGGAATGCGTTTGAAAGACAAGAGATTAAGTCTGAAAAAATATTTAAAGCATAATAAATAAATTACGACTCGCCTCGCTTCGTCCACCTCATCTCTACTCGGTGAGACATGCTCTTCGAAGCGGGTTTCGAGTTCCACCAAAGGTGGATAAATACGAATTCCACTAGAGGCAGATGAATACGA
>DYJK01000066.1 GCA_020723165.1 Melioribacter roseus
ACGGATTTTATGATGGTAACGCCGACTGAAAACATTAAGAAGGGAATGGAAATTCAGGCGGACATGCTTTTCAATTCAACTTTGCCTTTGGAAAAATTTGAGAAGGAAAAAGGTATTGTGCTGGAAGAAATTTCCAAAAGCATAGCTGATCCGCAAGAACAATTAGAGCGGAATATTCTTTCGATTTTGTATGCCGGTCATGCACTTTCATTACCGACACTCGGAACATATTCTACTATACAATCTATGTCGCGTGATGATGTGAATTCTTTTTACAAGAATAATTATGTACCAAATAATATGATGATGAGTGTCATTGGAAATTTCCAGACTGCATCTATGCTGGCAATGATTAAAGTGATTTATGGAAAAGCAAAACCGGGACTGGTAATTCGTGAAGCAAACCCGGAATGGGCAACCGGTCTTCAAATTCCTAAAACCCAGGCAAATTCACCGGATATGATTTACAATCGTTTCTATGATGGTGATGATAGGGTAATGCAAATATTTTTTGAGTTACAGCCGGGGAAATCGTCGGAGTATTTTCAGTTGATGGGACTGATTTTAGGAAAAAACAAAGATGCAATTCAATCAGCATTGAAAACTGAGTTTGCTGAAAGTATAAAATCATTAAAACTATCTGTAAGAACTTCGCCGCTAAAAAATTATTTGGAAGTCGTAGTTAACCTAAGCAAGGATATTGACTTTAATGCTCTGTTAAATTCTATATCTGCCAAACTAATGAAATTGAATTTCAAATTGCCGGAAGAAACGGTCAAATCCGAAATGACGAAGGCTTGCACAGATTTTGTAAAGAACCTTGAGAAACCGCACATGTTCGGAATTTATAATTCCCAGGAAATTGTTTTGAACGGTTATGAATCTGTTCTTGAATCATTTTATGGTAACAAATTTATGGAAGCCGCCAAAGAACTTGAGGGATTGAAAATTTCTTCTCATTCAATAATTGTCATTCAATCTCCCACGCCAAAGAAAAAAACGGAATCTGTTGAAGCATCGAACAAGACAAATCTTTTTAAGGACGAATCCACTGGCAAAAGTTTAATTGTTGTTCAAAATGATGTTAGTAATCTTTTGGCTGTACATTACTTGGTAAAACACAAAGCGTTTTACGAATCTAAATACGGCAAAGATGCTTCTAGAATTTTGCATGATTGTTTTGATCAGCGTATGAAATCCGATGAGAATCAAAAAATCAGCGGCAAATTTGGATTTACATTTACCGTGAATGATAACCCGATGATACCCATGGATGATATTTACTTACATCCGGATTTTGGATATATCCGCGCAGAAGGTTTAGCGGATAATTTACCCGATGCGGTCAAGTATCTAAATTATCAACTCAAAAATTTCATCCCGACTGAAGCTGAGTTCAAAAAAGCAGTCGAGAAATTCAAAGGCATTACAATGATGGGAATGGGCGGCGATAAATCAAAAAAGATGTTCGATGAGGAATACAGATTGTTGATTTACGAACCTAATTCATATGCTAAAGATCAAATTGAATTGACGTACGATAATTTAATTGCCTTCACAAAAGAGTATTTCAATCCCGCCAATATGATCGTCTCTGTTGTTTCTCCGGCTGGTGCAGAAAATATAAATACATTCTACAATGAATTTTACGACGTACAAATTAAAGATGAACCAGCAGCATTCACCTCGACTTTCACAATGCAAAAAGAGCCGGTGAAGATCGAGAAAAATGGCGGCGGAGAACGTTCTTATATTTTCTGGGGATTCATCAGTAAGATTGATCCGAAAGATGCACCGGCATTACAAGCACTTTCTCTTATACTTGCCGACGATATCATTTTTGACATACGCGAGAAACAAGGTATGGCTTATAACATGAGTGCCGGGATTGAAGTGATTAAAGATAAAGCGCTTTTCTTTGTCTCTCAAGGAACGCGTCCGCAAAACATAGATAAGCTGTCTCCACAGTACCCGGGATTTTTTAATATGGAAGCAATTGATACATTGACTCAAGAAGAGTTGGAAAAGTCAATCAACATGTATCTGGGAAGAATGATGTTCCGCAGACTTTCGAGCATCAACCAGGCATTCTATTTAGGCAGCTCACTTTATTTCAATAATGATTTTAATTATGACAAGCAATTTCTTGATCAATTAAAGAATGTGAAACTGCCGGATGTAAAAACGACGGCGCAAAAATATATGGTAATAAAAAATCCAATGTTGTTAATTGTTAAATAAGAGTAACTCCATAATCAGAATTTACAGAATATTAGTCGTTTCCGTTTGTTTATCTCTTAAGCGGAAAAATATTAATTGGAGAACATCATGTTCAGAAAAATTATTTTATTGTTCATCATCATTTCATCGTTTACTTTTGCCGGCTCACGAATTCATCATAAGATTTTGGTAACGATTGATCCAGCAAAACATTTTCTCGAAGCTGTGGATCAAATTACAATTCCGGCTGCCCGGATAAAACCAAATCTTTCCTTTTTAATCAATAGCAAATTAACTGTTCTTTCAGAGACGCCGGGTGTAGTTATCAAGTTAGATACAAGTGAAATAAAAGCGGAAGATTTAGGGATGGATCGCGAAGATTTTGATCTGATGAAAGAATTCTCTCAGAGCAAATATCTTCTCACTTTTAAGGATGAAATTAAAGACAGCGTTTCATTCACTCTTAAGTTCAGCGGTGTTATTAATTTCCCAATCAAACAGATTGGCGAGGAATATGCAAGAGGATTTAGTCAAACACCGGGCATCATTGATGAGAAAGGGGTTTACCTCGCCGGTTCAACCTACTGGATTCCATGGTTCAATGATGAATGGATTGATTTCGAATTGACGGCGGTAGTACCTCAAACATGGGATGTTGCAAGTCAGGGTAAGAGAACGCTCAATGAAACTAAAAATGGTTATCATATTATTCGCTGGGATTCTCCCGAGCCGATGGAAGAAGTTTATTTAATAGCAGCACAGTTTAAGGAATATTCAACATCAGCGGGTGCAACAGAAGTGATGGCTTTTCTACGAACACCTGATGATGCCCTCGCGAATAAATATCTTGAAACTACCGCTCAATATCTTGAGATGTACCGCAAATTAGTCGGTACTTATCCGTTTAACAAATTTGCTTTGATAGAAAATTTTTGGGAAACCGGTTATGGAATGCCTTCGTTCACTTTGTTGGGAGAACAGATAATTCGATTCCCGTTTATACTACATTCTTCATATCCGCACGAACTTCTTCATAATTATTGGGGCAATAGTGTTTATGTAGATTTTAAAACCGGCAACTGGTGCGAAGGATTGACCTCTTATATGGCAGATCATCTAATATCGGAACAACGCGGTCAGGGTGATGAATACCGCCGCACCACTTTGCAAAAATTTACCGATTATGTAAATCCATCCAATGATTTCCCGCTTAAAGAATTTATTTCCCGGACCAATGCGCCAACAGAAGCAATTGGCTATGGAAAAAGCATGATGTTGTGGAATATGCTTCGTGAAGAAGTTGGCGATGAGCAGTTTGTGAATGGCTTCCAAAAATTTTACCGGGATAATAAATTTAAAGCTGCTTCGTTCAATGACATTCGGCTCGCTTTTGAATCTTTTGCCGGCAGAGACCTAAAACAATTTTTCGACCAATGGGTAGAACGTAAAGGAGCGCCTGAATTAAGCATTTCAAATGTTTCCGCCAAAAAGGAAAATGACGAATACCATTTACAGTTCACGCTGAAACAAATTCAAAGTGATGACCCATTTGTTCTGAATGTGCCGCTTGCAATTTCGTTTGAGAAAAAAGTAGAGATAAAAAAAGTTACGATGAACCAAAAAGAACAAAATTTTGAAATGGCATTTGCGGAAAACCCATTGTTGATTCAAGTCGATCCGCAGTTTAATTTATTCCGCAAGCTTCACTACAATGAAATTCCTCCTTCACTATCAAAAATATTTGGTTCTGAAGAACTGCTGATTATTTTACCGTCTAAGGCAGCAGAAAAAAGTTTAGAATATTATAAGGAGCTGGCAAGCACCTGGTCTGCAGACACCACAAAGAAAATTAATGTGAAGTTCGATACTGAAATAATAGAGCTGCCAACAGACAAAAGCATTTGGATTTTCGGAATTGAAAATACATTTACAAATTTGATAAAAGACGCATTGAAAGATTATGATGCCGAATTAACAAATGAATCAATAAGGTTTGGAAAATCTTTATACCAAAATGATAAGAACAGTATTATTGTTTCCGTCCGTCACCCGAAAAATCCGGGTTCAGTATTGGTTTTGCTTTCATCTGATAGTAAAGAAGCTGTTCAAGGTCTCACAAGAAAATTACCCCACTACGGAAAGTACAGCTACCTGGTTTTTGAAGGAACCGAACCTACAAATATCGAGAAAGGTGAATGGAGTGCTGTCGGTTCACCATTGATGGCCAAAGTTCAGTCTATTGATAAATCAATGTCTGTAACGATTTTTTCTGAACTGCCTAAAAGAAAAGCTTTGGCTATGCTCACCCCCGTATTTTCCCCGGAACGTATGATGAAGACTGTGCAGTATCTTGCAAGTGAAGAACTTGCTGGAAGGGCTCCGGGATCAGCGGGTATAGATAAAGCCGCTGCTTACATTGTTGAGAAATTTAAAAACGCCGGTTTACTGCCCGGTGCTGATGACGGTAGTTATTTCCAAACATGGGATGAGGTTATTGATGCAAAAGGAAATAAGGCTCAGGTAAAAAATATTATTGGAATTATTCCAGGGACCAATTCAAACCTGAAAGATGAATCGGTAATTGTATGTGCTCATTATGACCATCTTGGGTTAGGATGGCCCGGTGGAAATTTAGCAAGTATTGGAAAGATTCATTATGGGGCAGATGATAACGCAAGTGGTGTTTCGGTAATCATTGAACTTGCCGAACTTCTCGGGAAATCTTTAAAACCGCAGCGAACAATTATTTTCGTTGCATTTGCATCTGAAGAGAGTGGTCTGCTTGGTTCGAAATATTACGTAAAAAATATGAAAAGATTTCCGGCGAAAAAAATTATTGGCGTGCTTAACTTCGATACTGTTGGCCGACTTGGCGAGAATAAATTATTTGTTCTCAACAGCAACAGCGCACGGGAATGGCGGTTTATTTTTATGGGTGCAACCTATGTAGCCGGAGTTGAATCGGAAATGGTAACACAAGATTTGGATGCAAGTGATCAAAAAAGCTTTATGGAAATTGGTATTCCCGGTGTTCAATTTTTTTCCGGTGCTAATGAAGGATATCATAAACCAACCGACACGGCTGATAAAATTGATGCAGCCGGCTTGGTTAAGGTTGCTACGTTTGCCCGGGAAGGAATTCTTTATTTAGGAAATAGAATTGAACCATTAACTTTTCAGGGACAAGCGGCAAGTGACACAAAAAAACCTTCAACAACCAGTGGAGAGCGAAAAGTAACAACGGGCAGTGTACCGGATTTCTCTTTTTCAGGTCAGGGTGTTCGCATTGCCGATTTGTCTATGGATTCACCGGCGGCAAAAGGCGGATTACAAAAAGGTGATGTGATTATTAAACTCGGGCAAAATGATGTTACTAATTTGCGTGATTATTCCGAAGCGTTAAAAAATTTCCAGCCAGGTGATAGTGTAGAAATAATCTATTTACGCGACGGCAAAGAAAATAAAACAAGAATTAATTTGATGGCTAAATAAAGAACAATGATGAATTTAACTATTCATATATAGGAGTTGAATATGAAAACGTCGGCATTAACTTCTAAAATCATTCTGATCACATTATTCTTCTTCATAATAACTTTTATTATTCCCTTTTCTTTAAATAATACTCAAGCGCAAACACAAGAACAAAAAGAATTGAAGGTTTGGTGCATCCCGAATATTGAAGAAGGTGCTGAATTTTATTTTTCACCTGATGGGAAAAGTTTGATAGGAAATGCGAAATTGAATGATGATGCTACTCATCAAGTCTATACTTTTAACATTAACGGAACAAATATTTTACGGATTAATAACAAAGGAGAGGATGCATGCTCGTTTTATTTTCCAGATGGCAAAAGATTACTTTATACATCAACAAGAGATAATCTTGATATGCCAAAAGGAAATTATTCAGATCCAAATGATTATCCTCAAGGCGCGGAGATATATTCATGTAACCTAGATGGGAGTGATGTGAAGAGACTTACTGATAATAAATACTATGATGCAGAAGTCTCAACTACTCCTGATGGCAAATGGATCTTATTTACCCGTCAGATCGGGGGAAAATTGGATTTGTGGAAAATGCGTCCTGATGGGAGCGAAGAACATCAAATTACATTTACACCCGAATGGCAAGAAGGAGGATCGTTTTTTATTAATAATGAAACAATCATTTGCAGAGCATGGAATTTTAAAGATCAATCCCAGCGCGGAATGCCGATGAGTATTTTTACAATGAATAGTGAGGGCTCGGATAGAAAACAAATTACTGATGACAATGGAACTAATTGGGCGCCTCATCCAGCTCCGGACGGTGAGCATTTTGTATTTGTGAAAGTATTACCTCCGCATAATTATGAAATATTTCTTATGAGTTTGAAAACCGGTGAGCAGACGCGTTTAACCTACAACGATGCGTTCGATGGATTTCCATCAGTATCTCCTGATGGCAAGCTATTAACTTTTGATTCTAATCGTGATGCAAAAGTCGGTGAAAAAAAACTAAGACCGTACATGATGGATATTTCTTCATTTAATCTGGGTGTTAAGAAAAATTAAAACATTTCCGGTTTCTAAAATGTAATTGCAGAAAAAATTATTCTAATATGAAAATAAAATATTTGTCGGTGGTAATTTTATTTATACTGCTAATTTCCGTTTCTTTAGCTCAAGATGTGCAACCTCAAAAAAATAGTAATGAAGACCCGGCTCATTCAGTTTATGGTCCGCCTATACCGGCTATATGGGAATTTCAATTGTCATATCTCAAAGAGGATGGAAAGGATATTCAGGCATTCAATTTTTATAAAAAAGACCAGCGAAACAAAACTTTCTTTTTCAAAATCGCTAATAATAATTTGAATAATAGAAATGAGCTGCGCGTTAAGGAAGCTACGGGCGCTGCAATCCTATTCCCGTTTAATGATGACGATCGCTTTCAGCTTGATATTGGCGGCACTTACGATGTAAACAAAGATACAACACTGCCAAGTAAAGCTTTTTTTTCAAGATTAACTTATCGGCCTCGGCCAAGTCTTTGGTTTCGTTATGGTTCGGAATATTTTGATGGTTACACTTTAGGCAGTACAACACCATATTGTAAAACAATACTTAACTCTAATTACCTGGTTGGAAAGTTTACAGCAAGCTCATTCTCCCTGGTTGGCTTAATCGGCAGCGGAAAAATTGATGACGTACTAAATACGCGTTTCGGTTTTGCTGGCATTATCGAAGTGCCGAAGAATTTTTTTTTGCTGGGGGGATATATCAAAAGTAATGATGAAAAAGAAAATGTTCGGACACTTGCAATAGGCAGATGGGCGCCATTCCGCCCTGACGGTTTACCAGGTGGGATATTTATTTGGAAACACAAAGAAAATTATGATTTTCAACTTGGAGGTATTTTCTGGGGTGGAAAAAATCTATTTGTCCGCCCGGCTGCAATTGGTATGGCTCAAGGTATGTTTATTAGCAGCATGGCACTGAGAGAAAACAGTGAATTGAGACAAGGAAAACTTATGAACATAACAGACGATTATCGTAATGCCGATGTGTCTTTGTTTTATGTTTATATGGATCAGGGGATAGAAATGATTCCAGGTAATATTAATCACGTTGGATTCATGGCAGTTCAGCTATTCAAAATTTTCAGCGAAGTAAATTTTTCCGTTTTCTCCAAACCGGTTATCGGTGCTTTCTACAACGAAGAAACCACGCCTGAGTTTAGCTTAACGTCTCACAAATTTATTGATAAGAAAATTTCATTCTTTTCTTTTCAAGTGGGGATGACCTTAAATGATAGCTTTATTTTTAATGTGATACACTCACCTAAAACATCCGAATGGACAATCGCTTTGTCTTATCTGTATTTCACTCAAAATGAAGATTAGAAAAACAAAGCAACTAGATTTTTTTTACTTGGCTAATAGGATTTTTTCAAATCTAGATAATTAGTAGTGCTTTATACATGTTTTACAAATATCAATATTCACTTTTTTGACAGAGAAAATTCTTTCTGATGATTTTAGTTGGGAAGAGGTCTTTGAAGTCTGTGGAAATATTTTAATCTCTTAAAAACTCTTCTAATACATTATTTATTTGTTCAAACTCGATTAGGAAAGCATCGTGTCCGTAGATCGAATCAATCTCAAAATATTTTGAATTGGGAATTAATGAGGCAATTTGTTTCTGCTCTTGAGGTGGGTAAAGGATATCTGAAGAAATCCCAATGCACAAAGTTTTTGCTTTGATGGAGCCGAGAGCATCTTCTAAACTTTTTCTATTTCGTGCAACATCATGCAGATCCATTGCCTTTGAAATTGTTATGTATGTGTTAGCATCGAAACGTTGAACAAGTTTTTCACCCTGGTAATGTAAATAACTTTCAACTTGATAGTAGGGTTTATCCTTTCCATCGTGATCAAACCTGATATCCCTTCCAAATTTTTGATCAAAACTTGTCTGGCTTCTGTAAGTTACCATTGCAACCATGCGTGCAGTTGCCAAACCTTTATGAGGTTGTTTTTCATAGTTACCATTATTCCAAGCCGGGTCGTCGTAGATTGCTTTGCGTGCAATTTCATTCAAACCTATTGCCCATGCGGAGTGCTGTGCCGATGTTGCAATCGGAACGATCCTTTTCACAAAATCCGGATACATAATTGCCCACTCCAAAACTTGCATTCCGCCAAGCGATCCACCGGTTACCAATTCGAGCGAGTTAACATTTAAATATTTTAAGAGTTTGTACTGGAGATTAACAATGTCGCGTACAGTGATTAGCGGGAAATCTTTTTTGTATTGTTTATCGGTTTGTGGATTTATTGAGGTAGGCCCGGTTGTGCCGTAACAGCTTCCTAGTATGTTGGAACAAACAATAAAATGTTTGGATGGATCAATCGGTTTGCCAATCCCGATCAAACCTTCCCACCACCCGGGATTATTTTTTGTTCCGTTCGGTTGGTCGGTAAATCCGTATGCGTGGGCATTTCCGGTTAAGGCGTGGCAGATTAAAATTACATTCGTTCTATGGCTGTTTAATTTGCCGTAGGTTTCGTATGCGATTGTAACATCGGTAATCGAGCCGCCCAGATCAAGTTGGAACTCTCCGCTGAATGTTACAGAGTTTACTTTCGTCCGGTTTTCATTTATAACATTGTTATCATCACGCGACATTTGCTTTCCTATTTTTATTGAAATAAATACTATGTAATTGAGTTATAGTTTTTCCTACATCAGAGTTTTTAACCAAGAATTGAATCGCCTTGGAGTTGTAACTGCTGATTATGCGATACCGGATTCCGGAAAGTGCATTAATAGATTTATTTAATACCTCGGCGCCGTTGAATAAATCATCTGTCAATACTGAAACTATGCCTATATCTGTTACTACTTCAATATTAACTGTGTTGTTGAAATTATTTTTGAAGATTGTTTCGGTAATATTAACAATTCTATCGACATCTTTGTTATATGCAATTAAAGAAATATTTCTATTGTGGTAATGCTGGGAAATATTTATCAGCGGAATCTGGTGTACGGAAACAAGATTGGTGATTTGTGATAATATCTGCAAAGATGAATTACTTGTAATATTTGGTATGGTTATAATTGCTACATCCTCAAGCGACGTAATTGAAATGATTCCGCTTGGATGTTTGGATGATTCCGGCGAAACAATTGTGCCGGTTGATGAAGGATTAAATGTATTGAGAATTTTAATCGGGATATTTTCAGCTTTAACCGGCAAGACGGATTTAGGAAAAATTACTTTAGCGCCGAGTGATGATAGTTCCATCGTTTCATCGTAAGATAATTGCGGAATATTTTCTGCAGAAGGAATATGACGCGGATCTGCATTGAATACTCCATCAACATCTGTCCATATATCTACCGATTTTGCTTTTAACGCCGCACCGATTATTGTTGCTGTGTAATCCGAGCCGCTTCTGCCGAGTGTTATTGTTTCTCCGAATTTATTTGAGCCGGTAAATCCATTAACTACTGCTATTTCTTTCTCTTTCAAACCAATGAATGTAATTCTAATTTTTTCATTTGTTTCATCGAAAAGAATATCGGCATCGCCGAAGTTTGAATCGGTTTTAATAAAATTCTTTGCATCGTAGGATGTTGCGGACAAACCGATGCTCTTTAATGAGTAAGCAAGCAAAGTTTGTGAGAGGAGTTCGCCGATGGAGACGATAGAATCATAAATTTTTGGCCCGGCATGTTGAAGCAAGCGCACGCCGTCCAATTTGTTTTTTAGTCCTTGTAAAATTAATTCTAACTTATCTTCGGCTTCTGTATTGAAATTTGCCCGGACTAAATTTTCGAGATAGTTATAGTGATGTGATTTTATGTCCGTAAAAATATCTAAATAACTGTTCAATCCATTTTCTGCTTCTTCGATTGCAGAAATAATTTTATTGGTAATGCCGCCGAGTGCTGAGATAACCACAATCGTTTTCTCTTTTTCAGCATAAGATGTAATTATTTTAATTACATCTTTGAAGTGGTTAACTGTTCCAACGGATGTACCGCCGAATTTTATTACATTCATTTTATGCCCCCGTTAAATTTTATTTAATGCCTGGTCAAAATCTTCGATGATATCGTCAATATGTTCAATACCAACAGATACGCGTACAAGTTCTGGTGTAACACCCGATTCTTTTTGTTCTTTCTGTGATAACTGCTGGTGGGTAGTAGAAGCCGGGTGAATTACAAGAGTCTTTGCATCGCCAACATTTGCAAGCAGACTTGCAAGTTTTACGTTATCAATAAATTTTCTTCCACCCTCAACACCGCCTTTAATTCCAAATGTGATGATTCCTCCAAACAGACCCGTTCTAAAATTTTTCTTTGCATTGTTGTGGTACTGGTTATCTTCTAAACCGGGATAGAGCACATACTCAATATTTTTATGTGTACGAAGCCACTTAGCAAGAGTCAAAGCATTTTGGTTATGTCTTTCAACACGTAGTGATAATGTTTCTAATCCTTGTAAAAATAAAAATGAATTGAAAGGGCTAATGCACGGACCGAAATCGCGAAGCTGCTCAACACGTGCACGGATTATAAATGCAATATTTCCGAATGGACCGCCTTCACCAAAAACTTCCCAGAATTTTAATCCGTGGTAACCGGGACTTGGTTCAGTAAATGTTGGAAATTTTCCATTGCCCCAATTGAATTTTCCGGAATCAACAATCACTCCGCCTATTGATGTACCGTGTCCGCCAATCCATTTAGTAGCAGAGTGAACTACAATGTCTGCACCAAGAGATATCGGGTTACAAATGTATCCACCGGCCCCGAAGGTGTTATCAACAATTAATGGTATGTTATATTTATGTGCAAGCAGAGCAAAATCAGCAATGTTTGGAATGTTCAAACGAGGGTTGCCGATGGTTTCGATATAAATAGCTTTTGTTTTGGCGTCGATGTACGGTTCAAAATCTTTTGCTTCGTTGCTTTCAACAAATTTAAAATTTATACCAAGCCGTGGAAAAGTAACTTTGAATTGATTATACGTTCCGCCGTACAAATAGCTTGTCGAAACAATATTATCACCGGCTTCCGCAATTGTACTTATTGCAAGGAATTGTGCCGATTGCCCGGATGAAGTAGCAAGTGCAGCAGCGCCGCCTTCAAGACTTGCAATTCTCTCTTCGAATACTGCTGTTGTTGGGTTCATAATACGTGTATAAATATTTCCGAATTCTTGTAACCCGAAAAGTTTAGCTGCATGTTCGGCGTCGTCAAATATATAAGATGTTGTTTGGTAAATAGGCACTGCACGGGATTTTGTGTTTGAATCCGGCTGCTGCCCGGCATGTAACTGTCTTGTTTCAAATCTAAAGTTGGGATTTTGACTGCTCATTTTAATAACTCCTTGTTATAATATTTTATAAATAAAAAAGCCCTTCGCGTTTCATCCGTGAAGGGCTTTCCGTTTGTTTAGTAAATTTTTATGTACTAGTCCGGCCCTCCGCGAATATTTGGAGACATACACATGCACATCATCATAATTGCACTATTTAACATTCTATGATTCATACTTTTAATTTTAGTTAAAAAAAAAGCCCTTCATATTTGAAGGGCTCTTGTATAAACTTTATTTATGGTTTTATCAGCCCTTCGCAAAGAAATAGATCATACACATCATACCACGGCAGATGTTTTTAGCAGAAATATTATTTGTGAACGGCTTCATTTATAATCTTTTAATTTATTTACTTGCGAATCTAACTCTTGAAACTGTTGTTGTCAAGTAAGTTTTAAACTTTTTCCTAAAATACTTTCTATTGAGAAGATATTAGAAATAGCATTATGTGAGTCAAACGACCGATGAAATTGTCGTAGGAATATTTTTTTACTATGTTGAAGAAGTAATTTTAAACTAAAATTTTAATGTCGAAAATTATATTTTACAAATCAGAAATTCGTATTGGGATCTATCGGCTGGTAATTCCCGGTACGAGTGAGGGCAGAAGGGAGCGGATTATCGCTCCCTTTATTATTTTAAACTAAGTTAATTGATGTTAATATGAACAACGCACTTCTTCGTTTACTGTTAATTTCTACCTTTCTATTTTTATTATCGGCGTGTGCTTCTTCACCACGGTTTACTAATAGAAGTTCGGATGGATCGAGTGAAAGAGGAGGCAAAGAAGATTTAAGCAAATATGACGATTACAAAGTACTTGAAACTGTTTATGGTGTTGCTTCCTTTTATGCAGACAAATATCATGGTAACATTACATACGGCGGTGAAGTTTATGATATGTACGGTATTTCGGCAGCCCATCCTTCTTATCAAATGAATACAATTGTTCGAATCACAAATTTATCAAACGACAAAAGTGTAATACTCCGCATTAATGATAAAATGCCTTTAAGAGAAGATAGGATTATTGACCTCTCATACGGTACTGCAATTGAACTCGATTTTGTAGAACAAGGGTTAGCCGATATTAAACTTGAAGTTTTAGAATGGGGTGATGGTAAAAAATAACTCTTATTACAAAGATTTGATTCACATTTGAACCGCTGATAATACTACCCGATACTTGAATCCTTTTACTTCAGTTTTCATCAAATGATACAAAACCAGAGGTAAATATGTACTTAGATGAAAAAGTTAGAACCGAGTTAAAAAAGCAATTTTCAGTTCTAACAAAAAATGTAAAACTTCTATTCTTTACACAAGAATTAGAATGCCAGTATTGCAAAGAGACAAGGGATATACTCACGGAATTAACGGAAGTATCGGATAAACTCAAGTTAGATATTAAGAATCTTGTAATTGATAAAGACGATGCCGAAAAATATAATGTTGATAAAATTCCGGCTACCGTATTGCTTGATGAAGATGGGAAAGATTACGGGATAAAATTTTACGGGATACCAAGCGGATATGAATTTGCATCTCTGCTTGAAGATATTAAAATGCTTGGTACCGGCACTACCGGCTTATCACCGGAAGTAGAAGAGGGCGTTAAGAAAATCGACAACGAAGTTCACATGCAAGTATTTGTTACTCCAACATGCCCGTACTGTCCGCAAGCAGTTGTCACTGCTCATAAGTTTGCTTACCTAAATGATAAAATAAAAGGCGATATGGTCGAAGCAACTGAATTTCCTGATTTATCGAATAAGTATAATGTAAGAGGAGTACCGAGAACCGTTATAAATGAAAGTACATTTTTGGAAGGAGCTGCACCGGAACAAATGGTCCTTGATAAAGTAAAAGAAGCAATTAATTTAGTTACTGTATGAAACTCGATAAAAATCTTTTGATCAAAAAAGTTTTGCCGGTTATAGGCGGTGGATTGTTAGGATATGCATACTATTACTTTATCGGCTGCACAAGCGGTTCTTGCCCTATTACCAGTAATCCTTATATTTCTACTTTTTATGGTGCTTTAATTGCATTCATTTTAGTATTTCCTTCAAAGAAAAAAGATGACGGAATCAGAAAAGAAAATAACCAAGAATCTTGAAATAGAAGAGCTTGTTAGAATATTACCCGAATCAGTTTCGTACCTAATGGAGAAGGGGATAAGATGTTTACGTTGCGGCGAACCAATATGGGGTACTCTTGAATCGGCATCGATTGAAAAAGGGTTTAATCAAAACGAAATAGAAACTTTTGTAAATGATCTGAATTCTTTATTGAAAGGAAAACAAATTAATTTCGTCTAAACGGTTAGTTTTATTATTTTTTACATATAAAGTTTGAGGATAAAATGAAAAACCAAAAACAAAATATAAATTCAAAGAACAAAACCGATATTAAAATGGGATTGACCAAGAAACAACGGAGCTGGATCTATACCGGGTTTTTTATCGGCGTTATCTTATTGATGTTTGTAATTAATAACAGCGGAAGTGAACCGGAACAAGGTCCTTATCCGCCGAATTATGTTCAGGCAGCACAAAAAAGTTCAGTTAAAGCTGCCGATTTTTCTTTATCAACTACCGATGGCAAAACATTAAAATTATCCGATCTAAAAGGTAAGGTCGTAATTTTAGATTTCTGGGCAACATGGTGCCCGCCGTGCAGAAAAGGAATTCCCGATTTAATCGACCTTAAGAAACGTTATGGTTCTAAAGGACTTGAAGTTGTTGGCATATCGGTTGACCAGGAGACTAAACCGGATGTAGTTCCATTCATGAAAGATTACGGAATTAATTATCCCGTAGTGTATGGTGATAACAGTGTAGTGATGAATTACGGCGGAATAAGGTCTATACCTACTTCATTTATTATTGATAGGGAGGGAAAGGTTGTTGCAAACTATGTAGGATTGTATCCAAAACAGACCTACGAAAATCAAATCAAGAAGTTACTTTAATTTTGATACTGCCCCCGATTAAAATCGGGGGTACGGTTTCCCAACACGGTGTTATAGAGATTCTTCGCGGAATTTAATTAGTAGTGATGATCAAAATCCTGGTGGAGATTATTTCTAATCTCTAAATAATCACCGAGTCTTTCCAATAAATCCCATGAATAGATTCCGTAATCATACCCGTCTTTCCATTTAATTTGAATTGCATAGTTACCAACCATCTCAATTTTTTCTATTTCATATCCTTCCGGCTTTACTGATTCTTTTGATGTAGGAGCATAATGTTTCCAGAGTATTGTCTCGCCTTTATTTCCGGCATCGGGTGATTCATCGCGTAAAAATTTTAAGGGATATCTCAAATGCTTTCCATTATCCCATGTAATCTCTAAAAGTTTTTCTTCATTGTTGAGTTTTATTTTAGTTGGTGCTGCCATGTTATCCTTGTTGTTTGATACAAGATGCTGGATTTGCCTCGCTTCCCAGTCTCGCCTTCGGCTTGCCGAGGTGGACGCGAGCCGGAGCGGGTACTTGATAAAAAGATTTAATACAATGCAAATATCTGTAAATTCTTGAGTATCATCAAAAATCCAAATTGAGGAATTGAACCAGAAGAAATTAAATGAATAAAAAAGTAATGAATAATGTAAGTGTCTTTATAATTTTCTTAGTGTGCAATTACTCCGCCCAAATAACCGGCAAGGATGATGAGCCATAGTGTTGCTAATCCGATAACCCATGAGAATTTTTTTAAGCGTTGAACCGATGCAAACACAAACCAGCAAATGTATGCTGTCAACAATGCGATACCGATATTACGGTGGAATTCGACAAGCCACTCTTTGCCGGTACCGTTGAAAGGATCTGTTTGATTTAAACCGGTAACAACTGCACCGGCTGAAAAAATTATTCCCGCAATTATCAAAGCAAGAATTACACGATCGTAATTTTTTGTTTTGAGATTCACGAGCGTTAGCACAAATGAAATTATTCCAATTACAATTGGGAAGTGAACAAGTTTATTGTGTATGTGTTCAAAAATCTGTTCCAATGGATTTAATGCAAACTGTTCTTCCTTTTCTTCTTTAACCGATTTTTGTTTTGCAGATTCTACCGGCATTCCATTAATGGCAATTGTATCCCCGTTAACAACTGTAAAAGTATCAACTTTGGCTTGATGACCTTTATTATGTTTTTCATCACCGTGGGCTATGCTGCTTGCCGGCGATATAATTACTAAAAAAAGTATAAACGCCAAAAAGACTTTCATTACTTTCCCTTTCTACAATTTAATTCTAATTCCGCCGGAGAGAGTAAACTCCGGTGTAAGATTTCCTATGCCAGCCGAAACTATAGCCGACAATATTAAATTATCATTGGCTTTGTAATTGGCTCCAACTGATATTTGTTTTGGTGCATCGTAATCATCAGCAATTTTGGTAAACCCGTAATAATATAAGAGGAGGGAATACTCACCGTAATTAAAAAATTTCCCGATCCCTATTCCATATGTAAAAGGATTTTTATAAACAATTCCGTCCGGATCGCCGATATTTAAATAGCCTAGATCAACAACTGCCAGATACGAATCAAAAGTTTTACGGACGGAGAGAGAACCGCCGAAATCAAATTCCCCCGTACCAATGTTCAGATGCGATGCAGCAGTGGGAATTTTGATTTGAGCGTTCAAATAAATATCGATATCATTATAAATGTCCGAATAAATTTTATAATCGATGTAAGTATAGATATCGCCCAAGCCCCAATTCATATTCCCTTGCATTTGATTTGCAGCATCAACAACTGCACTGTCGCCGTTATTATTTGAAGAAAAAGGAACAGCGACAGATATCCCAAAATTTTCAGATTGATATCTCAAGCCGGAATTGATTGCCAGGTATTTACTATTGGGATTGAAAAAATAATTCCCTTTGCTGTACTGTAAACTCGAATTTAAATACCAGTCTTCTTGTGCAGATAGATTTTCGTTGGACAAAATTAAAAACAAGAGGAAGCCGGCAATTACCAGCTTCCTATTAAAGTTATCGAGGTTTCTCAAGCTCATTTATCTTTGCCTTCATTTTGCATTTCGTCCACACTTTCGAGCATACCTTTGTATTCTTTCATCATCGTTTTCATATTATCCATCATATCTTCCATGTGTTCTCTGTTGGCGGAGTCTTTCATCATATTCTGGTTGGACATCATTTTGTTCATCTGGTTAAGCAAGCCTTGTATGTTCTTGCCCATTTGATTCATGTTCTGCATCATGTCAAGCATTTCTTGATTCATATTCATTTGTTCCATATTGTGATTTTGCATCATCATGTTATTCATCATCCCCGTCATCTGATTGCTTTTATCCATTAGTTGACCCATCTGGGTCATCATATTCTGCATGTTCTGCATATGCTTGGACATATTCTGCATTTGATTTTGGGTTGTACTTCCGCCGTGGTGTTGATCATGCTGGGCAGAGATTTTCCCGGCAAACAGAACTACTATTGCCGTAAAGAGTGCAATGCACATTCGTTTTGATTTTTGTGTTAACATAATGGGTGCCTCCATTTTATTGTTATTTTTTTAAAGAAGAAAAGGTATTCTCACTTTACTTTAAAGCCGTTCTTTTTCAAATTCTCTTTGGCTGTTTTAATTGTAACTTCTTTCAGAACCATTTTGCACAAAGGGCATTTGCCGGCTTTATCGGAAATAACATTCCAATCCATTTGGTCTTGAAAAACTTTGCCGTCTTTGTTTTTGTCTATCGCTTGCAAATCGATTACACCTTTGCGAACGATATCATCAACTTTGGTTGTGTCTTTTTTCATTTCCATTTTGGAATGATCTTTATGATTATGTTCTTGTGCAAAATTAATTGATGAAGAAAGTACAATTATCGAAAGAACCGCTAAAAATATTTTGATAGATTTCATTTTATGTCTCCTATTTTATTAATGGTTTTTATGTTCTGATTGATTTTCCGGATTAGTTTTTGCCGGCGCAGTACTTCCACCGTGTTGATGCCCCGAAGGCATTCCGCTTTTTAATTGGCTTTCGGAATCAATTAAGAATCCGCCGGTAGCCGCAATTTGGTCGCCTTCATTCAAGCCGGAAAGTATTTGGTATTTGCTGCCGAACTTTTCACCGACTTTAACATTGCGCGCTTCAAACATTCCGTCTCCGGCTTTTGCCCAAACAACCGTTCGTTTGCCGGTAAACAAAACTGCATCTGCCGGCACAAGCAAGCCGTTACCTTTATTTATTTGATAAGTTGTCTCGCCATACATCTGTGGTTTTAATTTGCCGCTGCGGCTTGCAAATTCACTCCGCACTTTTACCGTGCGTGTCTGTTGATTTACAACCGGATAAATGAATGTAACCTTGCCGTTAAATTTTTCGCCGGGATATGCTTTCAGATGCAGTTTTACCGTATTGCCGATTTTTATATCTCCTAAATTATCTTCGTACACTTCGGAGATATTCCAGAGTGTTGATAAATCTGCAATTTCATAAATCGCAGTACCTTCACTAACATACATTCCTTCTTGCGCTTTCTTCTCGATAACTGTTCCATTAATCGGCGAATAGTATGTAAGTGTAAATTGAATATCGCGGCTTCTGCCAAGTTCACTAATTTGATTTTGTGTTAAGCCGAATAATTCCAATTTCTTTTTAGCGGCTTTCAACAATGGAGTTGAATTACCATCGGTGTTTTGTGCTTCAATAATATTGCTTGCACGCAAGCTGTTATCGAGTGCAATTAAATATTCGTTTTGTGCTTGCACTAGATCAGGACTATAAATTTCAAACAGCGGTTCACCTTTTGAAACTATGTCGCCGGTTTTATCAACGAACAACTTCTCTATTCTTCCGTTGAAGCGCGCAGAAATTGTTTTTCTGTTTTGTTCAACAAAATCAAGGTAACTGTATGCGGTAAACTCTTTGTAGAGTTTTTCTTCTTTCACTTCGTAAAGGGAAACGTTTGCCAGAACTTGTTTATTGCCGCCAAGCGTAACCATTTCTGCCATATCTTTATCAGTAATCTCTGCCGGAGTTTCATCGACAACTTTTTTGATTAACTCCATTTGGCAAATGGGGCAGACGCCCGGTTTATCGGAAACGATCTGTGGATGCATTGTGCATGTCCAATATTCTTTTTTCTGCGACGCTTCGTTTTTGTGCTCATCGGAATGTGTGCCGTCGCTTCCGCAAGCCTGGAATGTAATTGTGGTAACTATAATCAGTAGTACAGCGCTTAATTTTTTCGCAAGGTTCATTTTGTTCTCTCTATAATTTTTCATTTTGTCACCTCAAAATTCTTTTGTCAATTTGAAGATGATAGTCGTTGCCCAACCATCATTTCCATTTCTGCAACTGCCATTTGAATGTCGGCTTTCGCCATATAATAATTCATCTGCTGCATCAACAACATTCTGTAAGAATCAATTACTGTGTTGATGTTTGTTCTTCCGTTTTGATACGCCGAAACTTGTGCTTCAACTGCCTTGCCGTAAAGCGGAAGAACATTGTTCGTGTATAAACGTGTAAGATTGTTTGCCGTGTTATATTTTAAATATGCCTCGTTGAATTTTGCAGTCATATCTCTTGCCATATCGTTTCTTTCATATTCGATACTGCTGATGCCGGCATACAATTCTTCTTCCTTTGCTTTTATTTTGTTGATTGACCACGGCGCAAAGGGAAGTGTTATCGATGCCATCAACGAATACATGTAATCTGTTTTTGCATCGAGCATTGCTAAATCTGCTTTCGTTGTAAGTATCATTCCACGGGGCATTCTCATTATCATTCCTTGCAGCATTAAATCGGGGATTAATTCTTTGTTGTTAGCGGTAATCATTGACCTATTCATTTCGATCATACTGTTCATTCGATTGAGCGAAGGATTAGTTTTCTGCAGAAGCTCAACCAATTCCGTCTGCGAATATTCGATTGTATCAGCCGGTGTATCGTTAAGTGTGTGAACATCTTTTGAGTCAAGTATTCTGCCGAGAAGTTTGTTTAGTTTATAAATCTCCGCTTCTTTTTGATTGTTGAGAATTAATAGCTGTGTTTCGTTTGCGGCTATCTCGCTTTGTATCGTCAGTAAATCGGCTTGATTGATTCGATTGACCGCGTACGAAACTTCGATTGATTTAATCAAATTATCGAGAAGAATGATATTCTTTTTCTGTATTTCAATTTTTCTTTCGATATTCCATAAAGTGAAGTAAGTCATTCTCATTTGTGCGATTAAATTTGTTTTGTACACTTCGTAAGTATCTTTCTCTACGTCAATGTTTCTTTTTTCTACTTCGGTCATGGCACCGATTTTACCGCCGAGAGGGAACATCTGAGAAAGTGAAAGACTGTTCGAAATAGATTCGTTGAATATATTTGTTTCACTAACCGGCGTTTGAGAAAATTCCAACGAAAGACTCGGCGCCG
>DYJK01000067.1:0-11053 GCA_020723165.1 Melioribacter roseus
AATAAGTTGGAAAGTTATGTTGGTAAGAAATGGCTTAAAGCTAATATGCCAAAATTCTGGTATTATGATGATTATTATAGTTTAGCCGGTAGAATTAACCTAAATGAATTAAAAAACAATCAATTAAGCAGTGAAAAAACAAAAACAGCAAAAGCATTATTCGAATTGGCAGACATATCAATAGATGATATTATTAATTCTAATAACTATGAAAGATTCATCGCATTACTTGAGGCTTCATCTAATGAAATTACAGACCAAATATTCAAATATTGGAGTACAAATAAGAATCTGGATATTGAATTTAAAATTGATACTCTTACTAAGCCGAATCCACAAAATCCAAATCAAATATATAATGAAAAAGTTCTTGATATTCGAGTTAGAAGCCAAATACATAAAATAACTTTACCACTTGATAAAAGGAGCAAAGGATTCAATTGGTTTTTTGCTTTTATAATATGGTTTAGTAAAATTCAAGCAGACAAATCTTCTAAATATATTTTATTGTTTGACGAACCTGGATTAAATCTTCACGCTTCCGCCCAAGCTGATTTATTAAAATTTCTTGAAGACTTATCGGAGAATTATCAAATTATATTTACAACGCATTCTCCTTTTATGATTGATTCTGAACATTTAGAAAGAGTTCGAACAGTTGTAGAAACTGAGGATGGCTCAATTATTTCTGATTCTCTTCAAGAAAAGGATCCAAATACTCTTTTCCCTCTCCAAGCGGCACTTGGCTATGATATTGCTCAGAATCTTTTTGTATCTAAAAATGATTTACTGGTTGAGGGACCCGCAGATTTACTTTATTTAAGATTCTTTTCAAATTTTTTAGAAACCCATAACCGCCTTGGATTAAAAGATAATATCACTATTGTTCCGGTTGGTGGATTGGATAAAGTAAGTGCCTTTATTTCTCTATTAAGAGGTAGCAAACTAAATGTAGTTTGTCTATTGGATTCATTCAGTGATCAAAAAGGGAAACAAAAAGTTGATGATCTAATTAGAGACAAAATAATTAAAGAAAAGAATATTCGTTTTTTCGATGAATTTGTACCTGATTTAAGTAAAGCTGACATTGAAGATTTATTTGTTGTCAGCGATTATCTTAAATTATTTAATGAAACATTTAGTAACGATTTCAAATCACTAGAGTCATCAGAATTTGATTTTAAGAAAAGTATTATTCCGCAGATAAACAGACTGATTGATAAAGAAAGATTCAATCATTATAGAGTTGCATATAGGTTAACACAACTAGGAATTACTAAAGATTATTTCGATGAAAATACATTGAATAACTTTGAAAATGTTTTTAAGGAGATTAATAAATTATTTTAAGAGCAACTAAAAAAACAATCAAGCAGACGTTCAACTGGTTCGGTTATTAGCAATCCTTGTTTGCTTAGTTTTTTTGTCCATCGTTCTTATTTAAAATATTTTCAGTTAATCAATAAATTGTTGTCGTAAACCGTTCAAAGTTGGCTTATCGACATACCACTAGCTATTGAAATTATATGAAGAAAATTAATCTGGTCATTCTAATTACTATACTATTTTTTGTTTTATTACTCCTAATTATTATTTTCTATTTAGAACCAACACTGAGCGATATTTTTACATTTGCTAGTTCATATTCTATAATAATTGGTCTGGTTTTCGTCTATTACCAGTTAAAAGTTAATCTTAATTACAGCAAAAGAAAATCTTCATCCGATTTTATTTTTGAGCAAATTATACCTTACTTGGGCAAACTTGAGATAGAGTTGAGAACAATTGTAGGGAATAAATATTTACTATTTAGTAATAACGAGTCTCTAATGTTATATCTAGCTAACAGTGATATTTCTGATGATGATAAGAATAATGTAAAAAAAATAGTTAATCGCATTCTGAATTTTTATGAAAGAATGTGCATTTGTATTCTAAAAGAAGTGTTTGATGAAGACATTTGTTATGATGACAAAGGTTTCAATATGATTTCATTTTATAAATGGACGATACCATACATTCAGAATATTAGACGAGAAGTAAACGATGAAAGGATATATGTTAATTTTGAAGCTATTTCTTCAAAATGGATTCAAAGATATAATAAGAACAAGACTAGGATTCAAAAGAAAAAAATTAATCAAGTAGATTTTTTGGTGATTGAAAATAAAGATATATCATAATATGCAACGAACCAGTTTTCCCACCCGATCGCGTTTTCACTGCGGCAAATTGTATTTTTCCCTCGGCTGTCGAGAACCATTTCTCGACAGAATTTAAGGGACTGTTCTGGGCTACCAATTAGCAAAAACGCCGTTATTAGTACTTGCTCTTAGAAAAATGACTTTTAGATGGTTAACTAATTAGTTATCTTTGATGCGTGAAAAGAAAAATATTATTCTACGGTGATTACTTTCTAGACTTCTATTCAAAGCTAGATCTAAAAACAAAAGAGAAAATTGACTTTGTTCTAGACTTGATTAGGAACGTTGAACGAGTCCCAATCAAGTTTCTGAAATATCTAGAAGGAACAGATGCTTTGTATGAAGTCCGGGTTTTAACTCACAAAAGCAATATTCGAATCTTCAGTTTTTTTGATGAAGGTAATTTAGTAATACTAATAAACGCTTTTGTAAAAAAGACGAACAAGACACCGAAGAATGAATTGGAACTAGGAATAAAATTAAAAGAAGAATATTTTTTAGAAAAGGCAGAAAGGGATTGAAAATGAAAAAGATAACTACGTTCGAAGAACATTTAGATAAACAATACGGGAAAAAAGGAAGTGCGCGTCGGGATAAATTCGAAGCTGATTCAATATCATTCCGATTGGGTGAAATGCTCAGAGAAGAAAGAACAAAAGCTAAGCTGACGCAAGAGCAACTTGCTGAAAAAACCGGGACCAAAAAAAGTTATATTTCAAGAATAGAAGCCGGGAAAAGTGATATACAGATATCAACTTTTTATCGAATAATTGAACTTGGTCTTAAGAAAAGATTAAATATTTCTATTAGTTAAGAGGGTGTGTGATAATTAAGTTTTTTTGAAAAAATGTTTTGATTTCATTTTAAAACGAAACAAAATTTTGTTTGACACCCTATTTTCACACACCCTCTTAAAGCCATTTCTAATGAGCACACTTATAACAAACCGTTCTCCGATGGAGTCCTTTGGACAACCGGTCAACATTTTTCAAAGCGGCAACTGTATAGTTTTAAGAATAACAACTAAAACAAAAAAATATTTTCCAGAATGTACCGAATCCTTCTCTCTCCGCAATTTTGTACGAACGACAATAACAACTTCGAAATTCGTTGTTCGATATTCGAAATGCCTTTATTTAATCCGCCGGAGGCTGACGAGGGTTGAACCCGCCTGACGGACGGACAGGTTTCCCGTCCTTTGAGGCGAATAAAATAAAATTTATATTTAGATACCTCGCTGCCTCACCTCGATCTGACGATTAAGTCGGAGCGGGTTGCGGCGAGGAGATTCATTTCAGTTTGTAAGAATTAACTTACCGTTATTATTTTCTAACATTATATCTAAGAAGCTGTAGCCAATGCAATATTTATAGTAATTCTGTATCATTGCATTAAGTAATATAAGGTTGAGTATGTCAGGACATAAGCCGCACCGATTAATACTTTATTTAGTGATCATTTCATTGATGTTCAGCAATAATCTTGCAAATGCCCAGGATGTTTTGTTCGGAACAATCGATTCAACCCGTTTACCAATTATAAAATCACATTATCAAAAAGAATTGCTGATAGACTATTGCTTAGAGCCGGAAAAGTGGGATACTGTAAAACATGGATTAAATGTTTCGGTTGTTTCTACAAATGAAATATTTTTTAGAACTGAAGTCCCAAACTTAAAACGAGCTTCCCAAAAGTTTGAAGCATCTGCGTGGAAAGGTGAGAGAATAAATCTTGAACTGTTGGTTTGGTCGCCCGATACTCTTAAACAGATAAACATTGAGTTGAACGAACTTAAAAGCAGCGCTAATACCAGGATATCAAAAAAGAATTGTAAGGCATATTTGGTGCGCTATGTTATTTCAAACTTCCCGTACAATTCAGACCAATACGTTTGCGGTGTCGGTCCTACAAATTCAGGTTATTTAATGCCTGATAGGTTTGAAGAGTTTGAAAGATTCGAATTGCCCGGAAGGACTGTCAGGCCAATTTGGGTTTCGATTGATATTCCCCGGACTCTTAAAGCAGATTTATATAAAAGTATTATTACAATTACTTCCGACAAAGAATCGTTAGAAATTCCAATTGAAATACGCGTTCTGGATCTCGCGTTACCTTCTCCTCAAAAATGGAATTATAGATTAGACCTTTGGCAGAACCCGTGGGTGATTGCTGATTATTTTAATGTAAAGCCGTGGAGTGAAGTGTTTAAAATACTTCTAAGAAAACACTTAAAACTCTATGCGGACGCCGGGGGAAAGTATATTACTACTTATGCGGTTCATTCTCCGTGGGCAGATAATTCTTATTATCTCGAAAAAAGTATGATCAATTGGATAAAACAAAAAGATGGGAATTGGAAATTCGACTACTCAATTTTTGATGAGTATATAGAATTGGCGCATAGTGTTGGTATTTCAGGAGCGATTACAATTTACACCCTTATTCCCTGGGGTGATAGATTTATTTATTACGATGAAGAAACAAAAAATTATGTTACCGATCATTGGCCAGTAAATTCTGAAACTTATGAGAAAAATATAAATACTTTTCTTACCGATCTAAGAAAACATTTGAAAGTAAAAGGGTGGTACAACAAAACTTTTCTTGGAATAAACGAAAATGAATTACAGCAAACCCTGAATGTTATAGAACTGATAAAAAAGAATTCTAACGATTGGAAAATTTCTTACGCCGGGTACTGGCACGAAGAGTTAAGTGGTTTGGTAGATGATTATTCATGCCAGATAGCTTTTGAACCATCAGTTGAAGAGATACAAAACAGAGTGAAGGACAATCAATTCACTACAACGTATGTATGCTGCATACCGGCAAAACCAAATAATTTTCTCCATTCTCCTCCTATTGAAGGACGATGGCTCTCATGGTACATTGAAGCGAAAGGTTACAGCGGATTTTTAAGATGGGCTTACGACGCATGGCCATCTGATCCAACCAGGGATGCACGCCACATTTTCTGGCCGGCCGGCGATGCTTTTCTTGTTTACCCGGGAGGCAATAGCTGCATAAGGTTCGAGAAGATGGGAGAAGGAATTGTTGATTTCGAAAAAATTAAAATCATCCGGTCAAAAATTAAAAAAAGCAATGACCAAACTATTAAAAAATTATGGGCTGAGTTTGAAATCAATCAACAAAAAATTCTTGATGAGAAAAAATATAATAGTGCCGACCTGGAAAACATGGTTAATGAAGGTGTTCGAATAATAAACGAACTTGCTATCAGGTTGAAATAACGTAGATATCAATAATGCTTATCATCAAGTCGGTAAAACCTTGACTTAATTTATAAAACCATACAAATAAAAATTCAAATTACTATGAAACTAAAATCAACTTCAGCAATAATCTTAATCATAACTTTTTTTGTAATAGTCCACTACAGTCAGAATAAAAGCAAGGATCAGAAAAAAGATATTGCTCAAAAAGTAGATTCTGTTTTGAGTCTAATGACACTTGATGAAAAGATTGGTCAGCTTAACCAGTACAATGATGACTGGCAAGCCACCGGGCCTATTACACTTGATGGTGATAAAGAAAACCAGATTTTAAACGGAAAGGTTGGATCGATACTTAATTGTATGGGAGCGGAGCGCACCAAAAGCTGGCAAAAAATTGCTATGCAGTCACGGTTAAAAATACCTTTGCTTTTTGGTCAGGACGTAGTTCACGGGTATAAAACTACTTTCCCAATTCCGTTGGCGGAATCATGCAGCTGGGATTTAGAAGCAGTTGAATTGTCAGCAAGGATTTCTGCAACTGAAGCAAGCGCTAGCGGAATCCACTGGACTTTTGCACCGATGGTAGATATTGCCAGGGACCCACGGTGGGGAAGAGTGATGGAAGGAGCCGGCGAAGATACTTACTTAGCTTCGAAAATTGCTTACGCAAGAGTAAAAGGATTTCAAGGTGATAAACCGGGAGCGATTAATTCATTAATGGCTTGTGCCAAACATTTTGCAGCTTATGGCGCAGCAATCGGGGGTAGAGACTATAATTCAGTTGATATGAGTGATCGATTGCTCTGGGAAATCTATCTGCCTCCATTTAAAGCAGCTCTTGATGCTGGTGTTGCTACTTTTATGACATCTTTCAATGATATTAATGGTGTGCCTTCTACGGCAAACAGCTATCTGCTTCGGGATATACTAAAGGAAAAATGGGGCTTTGAAGGATTTGTTGTGAGTGATTGGGGTTCGGTTGGTGAAATGATAAGACATGGCAATGTAAAAAACGAATATGAAGCTGCACGTGCTGCAATTACTGCCGGATGTGATATGGATATGGAAAGCCGATGTTATATAAACAATCTTGAGGCACTTGTACATGATGGTAAAGTACCAATAGCATTGATTGATGATGCAGTAAAAAGAATTTTAAGAAAAAAATTTGAGATTGGTTTGTTTGACGATCCTTTTAGATTTTGTAATTCTGAAAGAGAGAAGAAAGAATTGAATAATCCATATCATCCAGCAGTTGCCAGGGATATGGCAAGAAAAAGTATTGTGCTGCTGAAAAATGAAAATAATCTTTTGCCTTTATCGAAGGATATAAAAACGATTGCATTTATCGGTCCGCTAGTAAAAGAATTAAAGCAGAACAAAGGGTTCTGGGATGTTGATGTACCGGGAGTCGATTCAAATTTTATTGTATCGCAATGGGAAGGACTTAAGAATAAAGTCGGCGATAAAACAAATCTTTTGTACGCTAAGGGCTGCGATATAGAAGGTGAAAATAAAAATGGATTTGCCGAGGCAATTAAAATAGCCGAACAAGCCGATGTAATTATTTTAAGTATAGGTGAAAGACGCGATATGTCTGGCGAAGCTAAAAGTCGCAGCAATTTAAATATCCCCGGTGTTCAGGAGGATTTATTAAAAGAATTATTAACAACTGGAAAACCAATTGTTGTTCTTATCAATACCGGGCGACCGCTGGTTTTCAATTTTACTGTTGATAATGCTCAAGCTGTATTATACACCTGGTGGTTAGGCAGCGAAGCCGGTAATGCAATTGCCGATCTATTGTTCGGTGATTACAATCCATCTGCAAAACTCACTATGACTTTTCCGCTTAGTGTTGGACAAATTCCGATTTATTATAATCATTTCAATACCGGTCGTCCGGCATTAAATGACGAAGATCGTTTTTACAGAAGTGCTTATACTGATTTGTCAATATATCCAAAGTTCGAATTCGGATATGGATTAAGTTATACTTCGTTTCAATACAGCGAATTGCATCTGAGCAAACACAAAATGAAACACGATGAAAAGATTGAGGTCTCGGTGACGATTACGAATACCGGTAAATATGCCGGGGAAGAAGTTGTGCAGCTCTATCTGCGCGATGTTGTTGGTTCTATTGCCAGGCCGGTTAAGGAGTTAAAAGACTTTAAAAAAATAAAATTAGAACCGGGGGAATCTAAAACAATTACATTTACTATTGATAGTGAAAAACTTTCCTTCTATAATCAAAAATTAGAGTGGGTTGCCGAACCGGGAGAATTTGAATTAATAATTGGAGCTTCGTCAAGAGATATTCGATTAAGTGATCATTTTGAGCTGGTTGAGTAATTAGAAAATCATGGTAAATTATTGGTGATGATAAAAAAAGTTTACAAAGACTATAAAGAATTATCGACCCAAACTGCATTGCAAATAGCACGGATCATTAAAGAAAAACCGGATGCGCTGCTTTGTTTCCCGGCTGGCGAAACTTCGTTAGGTACATTTGCGGAGATGATTAAACTGGAAGGAGATGGTCAAGTAAATTTCAGCCAATGCAAAATTGTTGGTTTAGACGAGTGGGTTCATCTTGGTGTTATGAAAAATGAAAACTGCTATCATTTCTTAAAATCACACCTATTTGATCACATCAATATAAAGAATGAAAATATTTGCTTCTTCAACGGTGAGGCTGATGATCTGCAGCGTGAATGTGCAATTACAAACGAGTTTATTAAATCCTATGGCAGAATCGATTTGATGCTGCTGGGTGTTGGAATGAATGGTCATGTAGGACTTAATGAACCTGGAACTTCGTTTGATAAATATTCGCATGTTGTTGAATTGGACGAAATAACAAAAAATGTTGGACAAAAATATTTTTCTGTACCTACGAATCTTTCGCATGGAATCACGCTGGGGATGAAACACGTGATGGAATCCAAAATAGTTATTGTGCAGTTAAGCGGATCAAGAAAATCTCGTATTGTTAAACGCTTACTCGAAATCGATGCTAATCCTAATTTCCCGGCATCATTAATTCAACATCATCCAAACGCTTTTTTGCTTTTAGATTCTGAAGCTTCTCAATTATAAAAACTGTCTCCCGGAGAGATGATGAAAAGAAATTATTATATGGTCAGTCTAATCTGCTTAGTATTTTTTGTGATATCGTTTATTACAAATATACTCGGTTCTCTTAACCCTGAAGCAATTGAAAGTTTCAATTTGAGTTTAAGTTTATCTTCACTTCTTCCATTCGCTTTTTTTATCGCTTATGGTGTAATGTCTATTCCAGCCGGGATGCTGGTAGAAAAATATAAAGAGAAGAAAATAATGATCGCTGCGTTTGCTCTATCTTTTGCCGGGGCACTTTTATTCTCTTTAATACCCGATTACAAAGTATTCCTAATTTCTTTATTCCTGATGGGGAGCGGAATGGCAATGCTGCAAGTCGCTATTAACCCGTTGCTGCGTATTTCCGGGGGAGAAGAAAATTTTGCGTTCTTTTCGGTTGTAGCACAATTAATATTTGGTGCTGCTTCATTTGTTGCCCCAATGTTTTTAACCTATCTTATAACGAATTTAACTGCTATGGAGTCAAGTTCAATTAAATCGTTCTTCGTAGCTATCGTTCCTAAAAACCTATTATGGTCATCTCTATACTGGTTCTTTGCTCTCATATCACTGATAATGCTTTTCATTGTTCAATTCTCAAAATTTCCAGTTGTAGACCGGAAAGAAGATGAGAAAACTGGAACGTGGCAGACGCATAAAAATTTATTTAAGCAAAAAACCGTTATACTATTTTTTATTGGGATTTTTTGTTATGTGGGAACAGAACAAGGTGTTTCATATTGGTTGTCTGAATTTCTTCACACATATTATGGCTATGATCCGATAACAGTTGGAGCTTCGATTGTCGGCTGGTTCTGGGGACTCATGTCAGTAGGTTGTCTTCTAGGTCTTGTATTATTGAAATTGTTTGACAGCCGCAAAATATTAATAGGAGCTGTTCTATCGGCAGCTGCCTTTTTAACCGCCTCATTGTTTACAACCGGTGGAATAGCTTTGATTACTTTTCCGTTGGTAGGTTTTTCACTCTCTGTAATGTGGTCAATTATATTTTCTTTAGCGTTGAATTCTGTTGAAAGCCACCACGGTTCTTTTGCCGGTATCCTTTGCACAGCAATAATTGGAGGAGCTGTCACACAATTAATTGTCGGCTGGTTTGGAGATATATTCGGATTAAAATTTGGTATGCTGTTCATTTATCTTACTCTATCCTATATTTTAAGCATAGGTATTTGGGCAAAGCCGCTCATAAATAATCAAACAATTACAATTAAAAAATGGATAGATGAAAAAATTAAATAGACCTATTGTGTGAATTAGCAGTTAACATTTAGAAAAAAATATTTAAATAAAAAAAATGGGACGCAGATTCATTATGATGGTTAAGATTTTTATGATGCTTTAAATCATAATAGATCATAAATAATCATGATAATCAGCGTTCTATTCTTTAGTAAAAATTAATTCACACAAGTGATTAAATAACCTTGTATGTGTAATTATGAAGAGTGAGAAGCTATGGGAATTATAGGCGTAGATATTGGAGGTACTAATCTGCGTGTTGGGTTTGTCGAGCGTAATAGTTTGGTACGGATTGAATCAATGAATGTCAAAAAGAATGGAAAGGAAGATGAAATAATTCAGGATTTAGTTTCACTTATAGAGAGATTTGCGAACGAGAATGTAGAAGGGATTGGTATCGGCGTGCCGAGCGTTGTAGATTCGGAAAAAGGTATTGCATATGATGTAACAAATATCCCGTCATGGAAGGAAGTTCATTTGAAAGAAATTCTTGAAACTAAATTCAATATCCCGGTCTATGTTAATAACGATGCAAATTGTTTTACTGTCGGTGAAAAATATTTTGGTATGGTTAGAGATTACAAGAATATTGTTGGACTAATTATTGGCACCGGTTTAGGTTCAGGAATTATAATAAATGATCATTTATATACCGGGAAAAATTACGGAGCTGGAGAATTTGGAATGATTCCCTACAAAGATCAGAATTATGAATACTATTGCAGCGGCCAGTTTTTTCAAAATGAATACGGACTCACCGGTGAAGAAGTTTACCGTCAAGCCGAAAGAGGTGAGGAAAAAGCATTGAATATATTTGACCGCTTCGGCAATCATCTGGGAGAGGCTATAAAAATGATCCTCTTCGCGATTGACCCTGAAGTTATTGTATTAGGCGGATCGGTTAGCAAATCCTACGAATTTTTCAAAAACGCCATGTGGAAATCAATAAATAAATTTGCATATAGTCATTCTTTGGAGACATTAAAAATTATGGTCTCAGAGCTAAATTATAGCGCAGTTCTTGGAGCGGCAGCACTTTATTATGAGTCACGAAAATAATTTTACGTACAACATTATTAGATTGTAATTATGAAAATAAAATTTCTACTTACAGTTCTGCTTTCGATTCTCTGCCACCAATTACTGGATGCGCAGAATTTGAATAAAACGATCGAACCTTCCTATTTCAAATTAACCACTTCCAATGGATTGATTGTTGCAGTTTACGAC
>DYJK01000067.1:11153-20418 GCA_020723165.1 Melioribacter roseus
CTGACTGTTAAGATTGGCGGAGATATTGTTACCGGTAATATGATGAAACACTATGATAAAACTATCTATGAGAAATATTTTCTGTTTTCTTTTACTGATTCTTTACACACTGATAGAGAAATAGTTAGCAAAGCCATTTCAAAATTATCATTGATGAATAAATCTTTGCTGGATGAAGAAGTTCATTACATGCAAAATCTTTTTTCAAATTGTAATATTCCAGGTAGCCTAACAGTAAAAGAAAAAAATGTTGTTGAACAATCAATTTCGTTCTTGAAGATGTCGCAAGTATCCGACAAAGAAATATTTCCATATTCGCATGGACAAATACTCGCATCGCTGCGCCCTGGTTTATGGCATGTGGCCTGGGTAAGGGATGGCAGCTACGCAATCCAGGCAATGACCCACCTTGGAATGTACGAAGAGGCAAAAAAGGGTCTGGAATTTATGTTGAAAGCACCATCGGGAAAGTATAAACATTACATTCATAAAGATGGAAAAGATTACGGTATAGGTGCCGATTATCAAATTTCTGTGTGCAGATATTTTGGGAATGGAAATGAAGAAAGCACATATGGTGATGGACCTAATATTGAAATCGACAATTTTGGATTGTTCCTTGGCGCCTTCTCTGACTATGTAATATCCAGTAATGACACGGCTTTTTACAAAAAGTGGAACCAGCTTGTTAGTACTAAAGTTGCCGATGTAATTATAAGCTGCGTTGATACTAACTCGCTTATAAAAGAGGACTCCGGTCCTTGGGAACATTATCTCCAGATGCCGAGGCAATACACTTTTACTTCAGGTGTTTGTGCAAGAGGTCTGGAACAATTCTCGATGGTGCAGCAGCAGTTCAATCTGCCATACGAGAAATATCAATCTGCCGCCGAAACATTGAAGCGAGGAATTTTAGCACACATGCTTTGTGAAAATAGATACATCAAAGGAAATGTTAATGATCAGTTGAAGACAGACCACGAATATTATGATGCCGGGGTGTACGAAATTTTTGCAAACGGACTTATTAACGACAAGCAATTATTTTTGTCGCACATGGATGAATATGACAAAGTTTTACGAATAAAAGGGAATAGACCGGGATACATCCGCCTCAACAGCAACGATCCTTACGAAAACCAGGAATGGGTATTCATCAATCTGCGTATTGCACTTGCCAATATTATATTTGGAGAAAAAACTGCTGCTGCTGAATTACTACATCACGTTACAGAACAAGCTGCGATAAATTTTAATACAATTCCGGAAATGTATAGCAACAAAATCCAGTTAGATAAAGTGACGGATGACTTTAAATCTTTCGATGTATGGTGTAATTGTATCAGGGATAAAGGTGATCAATATATCGGTGCTATTCCTATGATCGGATATGGATCGGGGGCATACATCTTGACAATACTTGCTTATTATGGCGAGTAGTATAAAAGAAAATCTTTAATTACTCTTTAACAATTATATCCCATTTCTCTTTGGGGATTATTTCGCCAATTACTTCGGCATTATCAACGCCCCTCTTTTCTAATGATTCCAATAGTAGATTGGCTTTTTCTTTTTGAACGGATATGAGCAAACCGCCCGAAGTTTGGGCATCATTCAAAACTAATTTTTTTACATCGGAAATTTTATCGGAATAGAGAACATGTTTTGATGTGTACTCAAGATTATTTTGTGTGCCTCCCGGTACTATACCTGAAATCGCAAGTTCCAGAACTTTGTTAAGAATAGGGATCTTCTGTAAATAAACATTGGCGGAAGTCTTTGAACCTTTGGTCATTTCTAAAAGATGCCCCATCAAACCGAAGCCGGTTACATCTGTACATGCATTTACACCAACCTCCATCATTACTTCTGAAGCATTTTTGTTTAACGCTATCATTACTTCTTTCAGTTCAGTAATCGATTCATCGGTTAACATATTTTGTTTTAATGCGGTTGATAAAATTCCGGTACCAATGGGTTTGGTAAGGATTAAAGCGTCACCTATGACTGCCGAACAATTTGTAATCACCTTCTTCGGATCAATAATGCCCGTAACTGTCCATCCAAACTTTGGCTCGGTATCATCAATCGTATGTCCGCCGATTATACTTATACCGGATTTCTCGGCAATATACTGTGCACCACGCAGAATATCTTCAAGAACAGCTAGGGGTAATCTGCTGCTAGGGAACCCGACAATGTTAAGAGCAAACAAAGGTTTACCGCCCATTGCATATATATCACTTAGAGAATTAGCAGCGGCGATAGCGCCAAAATCAAATGGGTCGTCAACGATTGGCGTGAAAAAATCTACTGTTTGTACAATTGCTTTGTTGTCGTCAATTCTATAAACAGCCGCATCGTCTGATGTATTTGTACCAACAATTATTTTTTCATCATCTGGTAAAGGAATTTTTTTAAGTATTTCTTCGAGCAACTGCGGTCTAAGTTTACATGCGCATCCAAGTCCGTGGGTATATCTAGTAAGTTTAACTTTTTCTTTTACCTCTATGCCGGGAGTAACCGTGTTACGCGATCCTATTTTTTCAATTACAGTTTTAATCTCTTTAAGAGCAAAGTCAATTTCCTCTTCGGTAGTATTTCTGCCGGTAGAAAATCTTATTGTGCCCATTCCATATTCATTTGGAATATTCATCGCTTTTAATGTAGTTGATAGGTCAATGCTATCGCTATGGCAAGCTGCACCGGCAGATGCGGCTATGTTAACAAGTTCTGATAAAATTGTGTTTGCTTCCAAACCTTTGAAACTAACGCTGAGTGTGTTTGGTAATCTTTTTTCGGGATGACCATTAATACGGATTCCGGGGAAGAATTCTTTCAGACCATTTTCTAAATTGTCCCTCATTTTTTTCATGTGTTTGATGTATTGAGATAATTTCTCATCGACTAATTCCGATGCTTTGCCTAAGCCGGTAATTTCGATTACATTTTCTGTCCCAGCTCTCATGTTCATTTCATGGTTAGCACCAAAAATTAACTTTTCAAGTTTAATTCCAGAACGAATGTATAAAGCACCTATACCTTTGGGTGCATAAAATTTATGACCGGCAATTGAAAGAAGATCAATGTCAGATTTGCCGGTGGTTACATTTACTTTACCAATTGATTGAGCACAATCAGTATGGAATGTAATCCCATATGATTTTGTGATACTGCTAATTTCATCTATTGGTTGAATTGTACCAACCTCATTATTGGAATGCATTATTGTGATGAGAATTGTCTGTGGCGTTATTGCATCAATTACAGATTGAGGGTCTACTAAACCAAAGCTATCGACCGGCAAATATGTAATTCTAAATCCGTTTAACTCTAAGTAGCGGCAGACTTCTGAAACTGCCGGGTGCTCAATGGAAGATGTAATAATGTGATTCCCTTTTTTGCGTTTTGAAAATGCAATCCCTCTAATAGCCAAATTATTTGATTCGCTTCCCCCACTTGTAAAAATAATTTCATCAAGTTCACATTGTAACATGTGTGCAATTTGCTTCCGTGCATTTTCAACGGCGTTCTTTGCTAATGTACCGTAATAATGTGAACTTGATGGATTCCCAAAATGTGAATGAATGTAGGGAAGCATCGTTTCTGCAACAAGCGGATCTATCGGGGTTGTTGCATTGTAATCAAGGTAAACCGGCATTTTCATTTTTGCATTCTCAATTCAATTTATAAATCATTTTTTATTTCTTTTGATCAATAATGTAATGCAAAATAAATAATCCAGTTTAATTGTGCTTAAGAAATACTTCTAAACTAATCCTGTCATTTGATATCGGATAGTTCGTATGAGTATCATAGTTCATTCTAATAGCAATATGTAGTGATAATGATTAGTTTTGTAATAGCTATCCGACTAAAGCTGAGATGCGTATGATCAATAAGAATTACGAAAAATTTTTATCGATATTTCTTTGGTTAACAGCGATTCACTCTATTTTAGTCGGGATCGGGTTAATTGTAATCCCCCCTTCATTTCTACATCATTTTGGTCTGATCGATTATAGAGAGAGTTTTTTCCAGGCACAAGGCGGAGTGTTCCATTTAGGTGTCAGCATTGCCTACTTTATGGCAGCATCAAAACCATTGCAATCCAAACAGCTTATCAAGTTTATTATTTATCTTAAAATGTCCGCATTTATATTCCTGATGATATATTTCACATTTGTATTACAGAGCTGGCTGATCTTGTTATCAGGTATCGGGGATGGCTTGATGGGAATTACCATTCTTATACTTTTAAAATTGAGTAAAGGTTAAAAAAGAATTAATTTGTAATAAGAAAGGTATCGAATTCTTCACGGGTTGTATCAAGCAAAAAACTCTTTCTTAGTAAGGAGTGTTGAGCAAAATGCAGTCTCTAGGTGGATTACCAGCATTAATTCTTACGGGTGCCTCAGGTTTGCTGGGCAAATATTTGCTAGAAGAATTTAAGAATGAATTTCGAATATTTGCCATAGCTCGTAGATCCCAATATGAATGTAACGCTCCAAGGCATCCGAATATTGCCTGGATGAGAGCGGACATCTCGGACATTGCCGGTATAACAAAAACATTTCGTGAAATTCAAACTGCCGGAGGTGCCGATTTCCTTATTCACTTAGCTGCATATTATGATTTTGAAAATGAATACCATCCGGAATACCAGCGCACAAACATTAACGGGACTGCAAATATTATCCAGCTTGCTAAGAACATGAACTTAAAACTCTTTGTCTTTGCAAGTTCGGTAGCAGCATGTTCATTCCCAACCGGGAACCAATTTATTGATGAAGATTCACCGGCAGATGGTTCACATATTTACGCAAAGAGTAAAAAAGCCGGTGAAGAAATGGTTAAAAATTTCTCCGAACATACACCTTCTTGTATTATGAGACTTGGCGCTATCTACAGTGATTGGTGTGAATATGCACCGCTTTATATGCAGATCAATACCTGGATAAGTAATTCATACAAAGCAAAGATAATTGCCGGTCATGGAGATTCTTCTGTCCCTTATATTCATGTTAGAGACGTACTTACATTTATAAGAGAGTTGTTAAATAATTATAAGATGGTTAATTCAGGTGAAACGCTTGTTGTGTCCACTAACGGTTCCACTTCCCATTTGCAGCTTTATAAATTAACCACGCGTTATTACTTTGGTAATGAACTTAAACCGGTTCTCTTACCAAAATTTATTTGTGCTTTCGGCATCTATTTATTAACCGCTATAAAGATTTTTCTACGTATTAATTTTTTTGAAAAGCCGTGGATGTTAAAATATATTGATAAGAAATTGAATGTTAAAATAAAACGAACTAATAGAATAATAGATTGGTCTCCCGATTCAAGGTTACATATAGAGAAGAGAATACCATTCATAATTGAGAGAATGAAAAGTGAGCCGATTACGTGGCAATTACGTAATTCAATGATTTTAAGAAAATCGGAATTAAGAGTTGATTTTGTTATCTATTCAATCTTAGCCGACGATGAAGATGTAATCATCGATAAAATTATTGATTCTATTAACAGCACATTTAACCTGGAACAACAGTTAGTGATACCGCGTTCCGACAATCAAGAAATAAAGTGGTTTGTTAAACTCATATATAGATTGATCCTTACATCAATTAATACTAATAACAAACTGCTCATTCAAAACTATTTCGAGGTATCGGCTGTCAACCGTTTTGAAACCGGTTACAATTATGAGAGTATTGCATTTCTGTTAAGAAAAATTGAAGAGGGAATAATTAAGTATCTTAATACAGATGAACGGGTAAACAAATACAGAAAAGAATTATATGATTTTATTACGCTGCCAATCGATTTTGCTTTAGACGAAGCTGAACAGCAGTATCATCTTTATATTCATAATATTAAAACAAATAACCGGGAAGAAATCCAAAAGCAAAAATCTGAATCTGCATCTGCAAGGGAATCGCTGGAAGAAACTATTTGGAGCTGTTTGGTAAATAGAAAATAATTTTCAGAAAAATTATTTAATTAACATGAAATGGAAACTTAGAAATACTCAATTGTTTGGTTATACTATCGTTGTAGTATTGATGGGAGTATTTACCATTTATGCCGGCTTGTCGTTTATTTCCGAAACGGTACTAAAGGAAGCCAATCTGCGTGTGCAGATGGATCTCAATTCCGCTTGGACGGCATTTAACGAGGAGAAAGCTCTTCTTCAAATGAATGTTGGTTTGGTATCTCAGTATGAATTATTCCGTACGACCCTCCGTGGGAAAAATGTATTACCCTATTTAAATACTTTTTTAGCTGAACTAAAAGACAAGTACAAACTCGATTTCCTTAATCTTGTTAATAAAGAAGGACGAATAATAGGAACATCCGGTAAGCACGGGGCGATCAATCGTCATGTAAGAAATGATCCGGTGATAGAGCAAGCATTTTTAGGTAATGTTATTAGCGGCACATCAATAATTTCTCACGAAAATTTACTGCTTAAAAATGATGAATTGGCTGAGAGTGCTGTTATACCGTTAATCGAAACCGAGCGTGCAATTCCGACCGACCGTAAATATGAAAATCGCGGAATGATCCTTGAAGCAGCGGTTCCAATTCTTGATGAGAAGAATCAAATTTTTGGAATTGTGTACGGCGGTATTCTTCTTAACCGAAGGTATGATCTTGTTGATAGAATTAGAAACACAGTATTCGAACTTGGTCACTACGAAGGCAAACCGTTAGGCACAGTTACAATTTTTTTAGGTGATACCAGGATTGCTACTAATGTTATTACATCTGATAGTGTTAGAGCTATCGGTACAAGAGTTTCTAAAGAAGTTTACGATACTGTAATTGTAAAAGGGAAACGGTTTGCAAATAGAGCATTTGTTGTTAATGATTGGTATCTATCGGCATACGACCCGATAAGGGACGCGAAGAACAATATCATTGGAATTCTTTATGTAGGATTACTTGAGAAAAAATATACTTCGTACAAAGAAGAATTAACAATAAAATTTTTAGCAATCGGGTTAATAGCAATTTTGATATCTATTTTGCTGGCAAATTTTTTCACGGGTAAAATCAGGAAACCAATACTAAAGTTAGTTGAAGCCACAAGAACCATTTCATCGGGTAAATTAAATGCTAGAGTGGAAGGTGTAGAAGGGAGTTACGAGATATCCGAACTAGCTAATTCATTTAATTCAATGGCTGAATCGTTGGAAAATGACAGCAAGCAGCTCCAGGAAGCGTCGGAGAAACTGAAAAAAGCATATCTCGAAGCCGATGAGAAAAATCGGGCATATCTTGAGATGCTTGGATTTGTAACTCACGAACTTAAATCTCCGCTTGCATCTATTGTATTTGCAATTGGTTCATTGCGCGAACGGTTGTTGGGACCATTAAATGATGTCCAGGAAACAGTGTTAAAATCGTCTGCTAGAAGTGCAGACTATCTTAATTCTACAATCGCTAATTATCTTAATCTAAGCCGCATTGAAGAAGGTGAGTTAAAACTTAAAGTTGCTAGTGTTGCGTTTCGTAATACTATCATTGATCCGGTGATACATGGACTAACCGAAATGGCGTCGGATAATCGAATGGAAATTAAATGTGATGTACCAAGCGAATTAAGAATTTCATGCGACCCGGATTTAATGACTTCGGTATTTCAGAACTTAATATCCAATGCGATTAAATATGGTTACAAAGATACAGTTATAGAAATACGTTTGGATAAACAAAACATGGACCAATTGGAATTCTCTGTTTCAAATAAAGGTTTAGGTTTTAGTGATGATGAGAAGGAATTACTGTTTACAAAGTTTTCGAGATTGAATAAAGAAAATTATTCTACAAAGTCAGGAACCGGGCTTGGATTGTTTGTAACGAAAAATATAATTGTTAAACACGGTGGAAAAATTTGGACTGAATCAGAACAAGGGAAGTGGGCTAAGTTTTCTTTTTCTATTCCCCTACATAAATGATATGTAATGGTTTTGTTTGATTAATTATCCTTGAAGCAACTCTTCAATTCTTATCATCAGCTCTGTTGGCTTAACCGGTTTCTCGATAAAGGCATCAACGGGAAGAAGCGCGGTCCCGACTTTCTCGCTGAAACTAATAGTGGTTTTAGAAGTAACGCTTGTTAGCATCAAAATCGGGATTTTAGAAAAAGCTTTATACTCGGAATTATCACTGCCAGTTCGTAATTCGCTCACTACCCTGAAACCGGCTACAAAATCTTCCATTATTACATCTAAAATTATCAAGTCGGGTTTAAACTCTTTGATTTTTTCCAATCCTTCTGAAGCAGTATATGCAGAAGCAAATTCATAATTTTTTGTTTCAAGAACTATCTTTATAACATTGACGAGGTTGACATCATCGTCTATCATTAAAATTTTTTTTCTCTCATCCATTATGCATACTGAAAATTTGTTTGAAATTTATTTTTAGAGTTGTTGCCGATTTCTTGAAGTTTACCTAATCCTTTTTCGGTTATAAATCGTAAATCACCGTTACGGTAAGTTATATCTTCGCCGTCGTATATTGAAAAAAGGAGCAGACAAATTTTTCTATTACCGCTTAACAAGTCTCTAAACTGTGCAACAGTAATCCCTTCTTCATGATCTTTGAGATACGTTAAAAGAATTTCTCTGCTTCTTTCAACTATACCGATATTTAAATAGTTACCATCAACATGGATTAGTTTCTTTTGCTTAGTTAATAGAGATAGTATCTGGGATAATTTATTTTCGTTTATGCCAAAATTATGTGCCTTTGGAAGCAACTCACTCATTAACGGGACATTCATATTGCAATCTTTATGAAACCTTTCGACAAAATTAATTTGCTGTTTATCCTGGTTGGTTATGATTACATTATGTGAGTTTAGCACCCATGTTGCATTAGATTTTTTCAGTATTTTATTTTGAACCAGATTCTCCAAAAGGCATTTCATAATTTCTTCGGCAGCAGCGTTACGCGTAAGTCCCCAGAAGCCCATCAATTCTTCAAATGTTCTGCCGCCTTCATCTAAAGGATTGTGCTTATGATAATTTTCAAGATTTCTGGTGATCTTATTTTTAATATATTCTAATCGTGAGGCAAGCATAAGGTAAACAGCATTATTCGATTTAAAATAAACAATCTCACCAGGCAATGATTCTAATGAAAAACTGTTCATCTGTTTTGCAGAAATATTCTGGTTGTTAATAATAGATTCCAATGTAAGAGGGGACTGGCTTTTTTTTACTTCAGCAGTAATAATTTCAACTAT
>DYJK01000068.1 GCA_020723165.1 Melioribacter roseus
AAACCGGCGATATCAAATGTTTTGTGTAATCTTAAATCTACATTAAACTGGTTCGGTCTTCTTCTGCTGTTTGTCTGTAACCCTGATGTAATACCCCTATCAGCAGTATACTGAGTAATTGAAGGTGTATATGGCAGTCCGGTTCCGTAACGTGCTATTGAACTTATACCCCAATCTTTATCTCCAATAAATACAGAGAAGTTAAGTAAATGTCTCTGATCCCAGTTTAACGGCAGCAAATATAACTTCGGTTCAGCACTGCCGAGCTGTGAATAGTATTCATCTTCCGGGCTTGAATTGCTGCCTTCAGCAACCTGGTACGTATAGTTAAAATCGATTGAGTAATTATTAATAAATCTTTTATTAAGGTTTAATGTGATACCTTTTACGTTTGAATAATCTTTATTGATAAAAGTAGAATAAGAAACAAGATTTCTTGTTGGCACTAATGGACCGGCAGTTATCCAGTTTCTAATGTCACGATAGAAACCGGTAACATCAAGCGCAAAATCTTCAAAGAATTCTTGACGGAATCCGATTTCGTACATAATCGTTTTTTGCGGTTTCAAATCAGGATTACCATAAGGTCCATAATTGTTCCCGGAATTTGGAACATAATACGGTCCGTTCTGGAAAAGGTATTGGAATGATGGTATCTGCAAGAACTGGCCGTATGAAAAGTGAAGCACTCCTTTATCGCTAATAGGATAAGCGATACCAAATCTGGGTCCCCAGGAATATTTTGCAGTAGCATCTTTATAGAAATATGGTTCGCGTTCGGAAAGAGGTAAATTCTGTAATTCAGAACGAAGCGGTAAATTAATATTCGGGTCGGTCGGGTCAACTAAAACTTTTCCTTTTGAATCAAAGTAATCGAAACGTAGACCAATGTTTATAATAACATTTTCATACTCAATCTTATCTTGTAGATAAGCAGAAAACTCAACGGGTTCCTGGTCGTATTTTGTTCTGTTGGGTGTGTTTTCTGCCGGTATTGAAGGTACGAATGGTTCAACTTCAATATTATTTATTCTTAGCGGTTCTAATGTATAATCATCAAATTTCAGTGAGTGGAGACGCCCTTCAACACCAAACTTTATCATATGATTTTCTGTGATCTGGCTCGTAAAATCTATCTTGCCGATTAATGTATTTGTTTCTCTAAAAAATCTGTGAAGGTTAGTTCCCTTTGTAACAAAAGCATAGCCGATAGTTCTTAAAGAGTCCGGGTGTAGATAGCGCGAATCGGAAGGACTATCATACAAGTGTTCGTTGAAATCTTTAAAGAAGTCGGAAACCTTAATTGTATAGAAAGATGTATTAGAAAAAGTGTGTGTCAACGTAAACGTTGCATTGTAACTATTCGTGTACTTAATTACATCGCCGTTCGGATTCCATTTATAGAAATGGCTATAATCTTTATAGTCTTCCTTAGAATAAAGAATCTCTGCGTTGAATTTAAATTGCGACGAAGCATAATAACTTAAATTAGCTTGACCGATCCAGCGTTTACTCCAGCTCATAGATGTCAATTCGCCGTCAGCCGAATCACCGGTAGTTGTAAAATTATTATAACCGTATAAATGTCCATCATCATAAACATAACGGGCGTTTGCAAAAAAAGCTAATTTGTTATCAGTGAATGGAATCGGTCCGCTTATACTTCCCTGAATATTATAATTGGCAACGGGATTGTACTTATCGATACCAACAAAATAATCTGTAAAGTTAGATGCATAATCACTTCCGTATATTTTAACATCACCGACGTATTCGCGTCCGCCTTCTTTTGTAACAGTATTAACTATTCCCGATAATGCTTGTCCGTACTCGGCGTTAAATGTACCGCTGATAACTTGTAATTCTTGCACACTGCTGTTATCGATTTCGATACCGCGACTGTTATCGTAAGAATCGGTAATGGAAATTCCATTAACCCAGTAAGCAATTTCCGATGATCGTCCACCGCGTATATGGAATCCGCCGCCGGCATCGGTTGTAACACCAGCTTGCAATGAAAGGATGTCGTTAATTTCTGCAACCGGAAGGTTACTAATTTCTTCGGATGTAACCCTGGCTTGAGATGAGGTAATATCTTTTTGAATTGTTTCGGCACCGCCTTGAACTACTATAGTGCCCAGCTCAACAGCGGTTTCTTCAAGTTCAGCATCTTGAGCTGTAGTTAAATCAATTGATATCTGCACATTCTGTACAACGATTGTTTGGTAACCAATGTACTGAAATTTAAGATTATACTTTCCCGGGGGAATATTAAGTATAATGTATTTACCGTCGAGATCGGTTGCAGCACCGAGTGTTGTTCCTTCCAATGTTATGTTAACAAATGGCAAGGACTCGCCGGTTTTTTTATCGGTGACTTTTCCCGTTAGTTTACCGGTTGTTCCGGCAAAAACTGAACATGTAAGAAAAGCCATCGATACAAAGAAGATTGTAAAGAACTTCTTCATGATGCACTCCCATTATAGAAATATTTACAAGAACAAAAGCAGCTATTAATTATAACTTAACACTGCTGTATTTAATAATTTTTCGTCAATGATAATCGATACTTGTTTTTGCAGCTTCTCTAAGTATTCTTTCATTATCTGTACCGATCTTTCTTTTTTGAGTAATCTTTCAGCGTCAGTTTTAACCAATTCAAAATCTTTTAACTGTTTATCTACTCTTTCAAGTAATTTAAAAATACCAAATCGTCCTTCAATCTCAATCGGCCCGATTACTTTATTTGGTTCAATTGTTTGTAATGTATCTTTCAAAAAACCGAATTTATCTATCTCTGCAAAACCCATTATTCCTTTATTGCCAGCCGACCACTTTCTTACCGAGTAATTTTCTGCAAGAGTTCCAAAATCTTCACCACGATTTATTCTGTTAACCAGGCTATCAGCTAAATTTTTATCATCGACAATAATTTCCTGGAGATTTATCTGTACCGGATTCATAAAATAATTGGGATTGTCGTTATAAAATTTATGAATCTCTTCTTGCGGAAATCGATAATTATTACTCACCTCTGTTCTTTTGTAGCGTAAAAAAATATTCTTTTCATATTTGCTAATAGTAAATAATACAAATGGGTTATTGTTATAATTTTTACTCATAGCTTGTTCAATTAGCAAATCTTGTATTACTAATCCTTTAATAACAGTTTCTAAAGTTTCAACAGAAGTAATTTTTTGCCGATGAAATGATGGAATTTCTAGAATCTTAATTTCAATTTCATTTTGTAAGTATGTTTTATCGCCATACTTAACAACAATCTCGTTCGAAGTAGAATTTTTCCTTAGTTCGATTGAATTTTCAAGCGAATATGTTAAATTCTGATAAATATTGCCAAGTATTTTTTTGTTTATCGTTAAATTATTCGGATTAAATAGTTTGCTTAGGTATTCAATTTCAGCCGGTTTTTTCTTCCTTATTTTAACCACACTCTCCATGTGTGATTTTTTTCTCAAATATTCATCCTCGGTTAATAGCGGGTGCGGTCGACGGTCTTCAAGTTTAATGATACTATAACCATACTTTGTTTTTACCGGTTTGGAAATTTCACCAATTTTGAGAGAGTAAGCAGCATCTTCAAAATTTGGGTCCATATCTCCCCATGAAAAAAATCCCAAATAACCGCCGTTATTAGCTAATGTAGTATCGGTAAATACTTGTTTGGCTAATTGGTTAAAATCAGCGCCGGTCATTAATAGCTGGTATAAATTATTTGCTTCTTCCTCTGTTTCGGCAAATAAGTGGCGGGCAGCTACCTTCTCATTCGACTTTAAATATGCTTCTCTAATTTCCGCATCGGTAGCAGTAATTTTAGCATATACTTCTTGATCTTCTAAGTATGCAAGTAGAGTCTGCTTTTTTGCCCATTCAAGTTCGCCCCGGTACTCTTTACTTTGAAGGATTAAATCATTATTGTCATAATGCAGCAATAAAATTTCGTTAATCATGTTGTCTAAAATAGATTTGCGTACCAACCGGTTATCTTTTACACCAGATGTAAAAAGATAATCCTCATAACGACTGGTAAATTCTTCTAAAGATATTTGGTGGGTATCAATTACAGCAACGACATTTTTAGGTAGCGCTAACTGTTGGGATTTCAAAAAAGGGCTGAAAAGAAGTGTAATGAAAAAAGTAAGTTTAAAAACAGTTTTGTACTGTAATGCCATTTTACTTTACAAAACGATTAATCATTCTTACTTAAATGAAGAACGATACGTCTTGCACTCATTAAAATCAACCCATGCTACATTTTGTACTTTCAATATACTAAATGCTTTTACAAAAAATCAAATAATAATTATGTCAGATTAAGATAATATATCAAGTATTAAATCAGGTTTCCCCTGAGAGTTATAGTTACATTATACAATAATTATCGAAAAAATATATCTTTAACCTATAGAATAAATTTTGTAACTCTAACAGCGAGATAATTTATTAATACAAAGAAAAATAATATGAAACCCCAACAAGTAACTTTGAATGATATCGCAAAAAAATTGGGGATATCTATTATATCTGTATCAAAAGCATTGCGCGGACACCACGATATTTCCAAAAAGACAGCAGATTTAATTAAAAAAACTGCGTTAGAATTAGGTTACACCCCCAATCTAATGGCAAGAAGTCTTGCATCCAGAAAATCAAACACTATTGGAATTGTCATCCCACAAATTGCACATCATTTTTTCAGTTCGATAATGGATCATATTTATAATTATGCACGGACTAATAATTATGCGATCTTTCTTACGGTATCACAAGAAAATGCCGAGATGCAAAAAATTCAAATTCAAACTCTTCTTTCTATGAGGGTAGACGGAATAATAATTTCGATTACACAAGACACAACTGACTTCGAAATATTCGAGATCGTTAAGAAGCGGCAAGTCCCCTTAGTTTTCATGGATCGAATTCCCGATATGGAAGCATGCAATACAGTTACAGTTGATGATAAAGGTGGGGCTTACAAAGCAGTTGAACATGCAATCAAACTTGGTTACAGAAAGATTGCACATTTTGCCGGTCATGCAAATATCAATATTGGAAGGGATAGAATTCTTGGTTTCACCCAGGCAATGAAAGATCATGGACTTGAAATTAACAACGATTGGATTATTGAAGGAGACTTTGGAGAAAAAAGCGGTTACGATTCATTTATGAAATTATACCACGAGAAAAACCTTCCTGATTTTATACTTGCCGTAACATATCCGGTTGCAATTGGCATTTACATGGCTGCAAAAGAAGTCGGTATGAAAATCCCAAACGATATTGACTTAATTTGTTTTGGAAATTCTCATGTGCAAGAGTTACTATCACCTCCTCTTAGCTGTGTCGATCAACCGCCGCATGAACTCGCAAAAAAATCTATGGATCTGCTTATTGAAAACATTTCGAAGAATGAAAATTTTAAATATCAACGTGTTGTTATTGATACCGAGTTAATATTACGCGGTACATGTATCAAATACAATAAACACTGATTAATAAACATTTACTATTTTTCCTTTAATGGTTAAGATTTACTTTATTGTTGATGAACCACTTCCACAATATTATTCCACTCAAACAATTTATTAGGTATGTATGAATTTAGTTGACCAGGCGAAAAAAAAAATTGAATTGATTTTCAAACATTGTATAAATGCCGGGATAAATACTTTGCCCATCGTTAAAAAAGATTATAACTATGAAATTGCCGTTCATGATGAAAAAGAAAAAATCAAAATCCAGGTTTACTTTGGTAAAAAGGGGTTAAAGACCATAATCCAGGGGAACTTAGATTCTAAATTATACAAGACAGTTAATGAATTAATATTAGATGAACCTCCGCTAAACCTACCTGAAAATACTATCATTGAACCGGAACAGTATATCGGTACCGATGAATGCGGTAAGGGAGATTTTTTTGGACCATTAGTAATCGCAGCAGTTTATGTCAATAAAGATTCAATTATTAAGTTAAAAAATATCGGTGTACGCGATAGCAAAGAATTATCGGATTACCAGATTACGCGGATAGCCGAACAGATCAGGAATATCATCCCGGTTGATAAAATTGAAATTGTAAATATTAACCCGGCAAAATATAACCAGCTCTATGAAAAATTTAATAACCTTAACAAAATTCTAAATTGGGCTCATTCAAAAGCTATTTCAAATTTGCTTGTTAATTCTAATTCTGTTAAAGTAATCACTGATAAATTCAGTAAAAGTGATTTGAATATTATGAACGATGTAAAACATGCACACGTAGATTTTATACAGTTACACGGCGCTGAGAAATTTATCGGTGTGGCTACTGCGTCAATAATTGCTCGCGATACTCTCATTAAATGGTTCATCCAAAAAGAAAAAAATGGGTTAAAATTATCCAAGGGCTCATCGATAATAGTTGAGAGAAATGCAAAAGAACTACTGTCTAAATTAGGAGAAGAAAACTTTTCGGAAATTGCCAAATTACATTTTAAGACCTATAAAAGAATAAAAAAATTCTAATATGAATATGATACTTGAAAGAAATTAAATTTGTACATCGAAATTATAAGCGTGAGGTAATTTTTGAGTAAGAAATTAAAAGTAAAACGAATTGGTATTCTTACCGGCGGCGGAGACTGTCCGGGATTAAATGCTGTTATACGTGGTGTTACTAAACCGGCACTCGATTACGGTCTAAAAGTTTTTGGGATACTGGATGGATTTGAAGGTCTTGTTGAAGGTAAAGCACAAGAATTATACAACAAAGATGTATCCGGTATTTTAGCAACCGGCGGTACTATCCTTGGCTCATCCAATAAAGGTGATCCGTTTCATTGGCCTGAAGAGGTAGAAGGTAAAATTAAAATTGTTGACCGCTCCAAAGAAGCATTAAAATATTACGAGGCTTGGAACATTGATGCTTTAATTGCTATTGGCGGTGATGGCACAATGCACATATCGCAAAAGCTCAGCGATATGGGAATGAATATTGTCGGTGTACCTAAAACTATTGATAACGACCTGGAGGCAACTGATCAAACATTCGGGCATGACTCAGCAGTTTATGTTGTTAGCGAAGCTTTGGATCGTTTACATACAACCGCTTCTTCGCACCATCGTGTAATGGTTATAGAGGTTATGGGAAGATACGCCGGTTGGATTGCCCTAAATGGCGGATTAGCCGGGGGTGCCGATATTATTCTTCTCCCCGAAATTCCTTTCGATTGGAACATAATCTATGATCGTGTGCTCATGCGTAATATGATGGGCAAAAGATTCAGTATTGTTTGTGTGGCAGAAGGTGCTAAACCTAAAAATGGCGGACTTATAATGAAAGGCAAAGACTTAAAAAGAACCGACCCCGTTCAGCTTGGCGGAGTTGGTGAATTTGTTGCTAAGAAAATTAACGAGAATACCGGGTTAGAAACACGATACACTGTTTTAGGTCATTTACAACGCGGCGGTAGTCCTACACCATACGATCGAATTCTCTCAACAAAATTCGGGACGAACGCAATCCAGCTAGCTATAAAAGGCCAGTTCGGCAAAATGGTTGCATTAAAAGGTTCAGAAATAAAAAGTGTAAAGATTGTTGATGCTATTTCGAAACAAAAACTTGTAAAGCCAAAAGATCAAGCTGTACTTGCCGCAAGTGCCGTTGGTGTAAGTTTTGGAACAGAGCACTTATAAAAATTTGTTTGGATTAGAGATTATTACTATTTTTGTGCGCCTTTATTGAAAGTTCGGGGTCGTAGTTCAGCTGGTTAGAACGCTTGCCTGTCACGCAAGAGGTCGCGAGTTCGAGTCTCGTCGGCCCCGCAAAGAAAGCTCAGATAAAAATCTGAGCTTTTTTCGTTTATGCATAAGTGGTACGCTTACATATTGCACTCCTTAAAAGTAGTATTTCCTCCAAATTCCGCAAAGTCGGGATCGCTTACCGGTACAGATTCTCGTGTTCCGTAGAATTTTAATTTCGTGGGATTTTGAATATCAACACTTAATTTTTATCAGTAGTAATTATAAACTCTCTTTTAATTTTAAGTTTTCTCATCTTTGAGCCGAGAGTCTTTCCATTAATTCCCAAAAGCTGGGCGGCACTATTTTCACCTGTTATTTTTCCATTAGAGATTTTTAAAGCATTTATAATATGTTCTTTTTCATTTTCCAATAAAGATTTGAATGTTTTGTAATCTGGTTCAGTTTGCTGCACACTCCCACCAAATAATTTTTCTAAGTTAAAATTTGGTCCTTCTGAAACAATAATTGCCCTTTCGATAATATGTTCCAATTCACGGATATTTCCGGGCCAGCTATAATTTAATAACATATCTAAATCACTTTTCTTTATTGATTTCAGTTCTTTTCCTACTTTTTTTGAATACTTATCTATGAAATATTTTACTAATAAAGGTATATCCTCCTTTCTTTTTCGAAGCGGTGGAACAACGATAGGGAAAACATTTAATCTGAAAAATAAATCAGAACGAAATTTCCCTTGTTTAACTTCTTTTTCTAAATCACGGTTGGTAGCAGCAACAATACGAACATCAGAGTAAACTGTGCTTTTACCACCAAGACGCTCAAATTCTTTTTCTTGTAAAACACGTAAAAGCTTTGCCTGAATTTCAAGCGGCAGTTCTCCAATCTCATCTAAAAATATTGTCCCTCCGTTTGCAACTTCAAATTTTCCTATTCTTTTTTCTAAAGCTCCCGTAAAACTTCCTTTCTCATGTCCGAACAATTCCGATTCTATCAATTGAACGGGGAGAGCAGCACAATTTACGGTTATGAAGACATTCTGTTTCCGGTTTGATAAATTATGTATTGCCTTTGCAATTAATTCTTTGCCTGTTCCGGTTTCTCCCAAAATCAAGACTGTCGCATCAAGCGGTGCTACTTGTTTTACTTTATTAAGTGCATAGTTTATTGGCTGGCTGTCCCCGATAATTTCTTGAATATTATTTGTTAAGTTGATTTCATCCAATAAGTAATTCTTTTCCTGTTCCAAATTTTTTGTTAATATTTTTATCTCTTCAAATGCATAATAATTAGACAGGATTAGACCTAAATACGGTAATAGATTCATTGCAAGATCAATTTCATTTAACCCAAAAAATGTATTTCTGTTTTTTGCAAATAATAATTCCATTGTAGTTTCTTTTTTCATTTCTGAATATGGAAATCTTCTGCCTAATACCAGAGTTAAGCCACCTAAATTTCCAAATGCATATTGCAGAACGAGTAAGGAATTAATAGAGTCTTTTTCTTTTAACTGTTTTAAATGTGAAAATTGTTCACATAGTTTATTGAACTCCTCACCAGATGCTTCTAAGTAGTTTTGTCCATTCTTTCCGCCAACTTTTGTTTTCATTGCCAGCAGAAATAAACTGATACTGCGGGTTAGCGTTATTATCTTGAATAAATCTTTTTCATCCTTGATAAGTGAAATTGTGCCAGATAAATCCATTGACTTATATTCAGAATGAAAAGCAATATAATTACAGGGGATTATCTTATCTGTCTCATCAGCTAATTTTTTAAATAATTCTTCTTTGTCCCTGATTGTAACAAGATCAGTAAGTAAGCCAAGTTGTATTTCCTTTTCTTTTTCTCTACGTTTTACTTCATCGTAAGAATTTACATTTTTAATAACAGAGCCAATTAGGTTGGCAAGTTTTAGTAAATAATCTTCATCCTTGTCGCTAAGATTAGTCTTCTCCAATGCTAAAATGAGAAATCCGATAAGCTCACCTCCGGTTCTTACCGATATTAAGGACAGATTATTTATGTGCATCTCCTTAAGTACATCTTCTAACAATAACTGTCTTTCGTTTCTGGGCTTAAGGAGGTAAAAGTATTTCGTATCAAGCAGTGTTATTCCAGGTTCTGATATTGAAAGATTGAAAGGAATTGAATTGACAGAAAATGTTTGCTGCCATATCAATGAATCATTTATTCTTTTACCCTCTTCAATTTTTACAATCAGTAATCCGAGATTTTCTTTTGTCTTATCAAACAGTGCTCCTCCGCCTATTTCAATTCCATAAAATTCGTACAGCTTCTGAAATATTATAAATAGTAATTCCTCTCTCTCCTTTATTATCGCAACATCGTTGTTAATAGATATTAAAAAAGATAAATCTTCACTAGCAGTTTTCATTTTTATCCCTAAATAAAATTAATTGCTCTTATTTAAGGAATGAAAATAAGCTATCGCTTTTATTTAAGCAATTTTAATCCTATGAGGTAGAAAAATTGAGTAAAAATTGATTTTTATTGAGCTTTGAAGGATGGCATTCGTTGTGAATACTTGCTATCAAAATTCAATATGCCTTGAAGATGGATCATTTAGAATAAAACTATTTGCAAAGAAAGAAAAGTTAAGTATGGGAAAAGACATTAATGGCAATGCTGAAAAAGTGAAAGGAGAATTAAAACAAACGGGTAAGGTAGTTTTGGAGTGGGCAGTGACATTAATCTACATAGTACTCATAATCTATTTTGTATTTAAACCATTAACAGAATTTATGGTAATGGTTGAATACTACATAAAGTTCAACATTATAAAATATTTCATTAACTGAGAGAATGACGGTAAGAATAAAATAAAACTGATTAAACATAATCTTTTAACAAACCAAAGAGATAAATATGAAAGATATAATTGATAAAAGCATTAACCTGGGATTAGGTATTGCTGCAACTACAAAGGAAAAAGTTGAAAACCTTGTAGATGAGTTGATCGCTAAAGGACAACTGGAAAAACAAGAGAAATCAGAAGCTGTAAAAGTAATACTTAACAAGCTTGAAAAAAGCGAAACTGAGTTTAAGGAGAAAACCAAAGCAGTTGTTAATGAAACATTGGACAATATTGGATTTGCTACTAAAAAAGATGTTAATAATCTGAAAGAGACAATAGCTGATCTGCAGAAAAAAATCAGCTTCTAATGAACTGAATAGGATAAACCGATTTGTAAAAATTTCCCGATAAAGAAAAAGATAAACCATGAAAAAGAGCATACGCAGACGCTTTAGTAATTTAAATCGTTACCAGGAAATTCTGAGAGTTTTTTTCAAATACGGTTTTGATGACATTGCTAATAAGATTGGCATCGTCAAACGTATGCGAATTGATAAAAATCAGCTTTCGACTCAAGGTGAAAACTTCAATGCTCTTAGTACTTCAGAACGTTTGCGTATGGCATTCGAAGAATTAGGAGCAACATTTGTAAAATTAGGACAAATGCTAAGTCTGAGATCGGATTTTATTCATCCAAAGTTTGCTAAGGAATTCTCGAAATTACAGGACCGCGTACATAGAGATGAAACTGAAAAAATCAAATCTGTTTTGATTAAAGAATACGGTAAACCGGTAAATGAAATTTTTTTAGAATTCGATGAAACTCCAATTGCTGCAGCATCTATTGCGCAAGTTCATAAAGCAAGATTAAAGAACGGCGAAGTGGTTGCGGTAAAAATTCTTCATCCGGGTGTTGCAGAAAAAATTGAATCCGACCTTGAAATATTACAGAATCTATCCAAATTGATTGAAACACATATTCCGGAAAGTAACCCTTACCAGCCGGTTGAAATCATAAAAGAATTTGAGAAATCAATAAAGAAGGAACTTAACTTAGTCCTTGAAGGGCAGAATATCGATATTTTCCGGAATTATCTTCAGGACGACCCTACTATCAAAATACCGATCGTTTATTGGGAATATTCTACCGAAAGCATTTTAGTAACAGAATTTATTAATGGAATTAAAATATCGAAACTTCAAAACAAGGAAATATCTGATAGCGATAGAAAACAAGTTACGATAAATGCAGCAAACTCATTGATGAAACAGATTTTTGAAATAGGAATATTTCATGCCGACCCGCATCCCGGGAATCTTTTTGTTTTACCCGGCAATGTTATTGCCCCGATTGACTTTGGTAATGTTGGCAGAATTGATGATGACATGCGAAACGCTTTTACAGAAATAATTATGGGAATAGCAGATCAGGATACTCATCGGATTACCAGAGCATTAGTGAGCATTGATTTTGTTGATGATCATACTAATCTGCGTGGATTGAAAATTGATTTGATGGAATTTATACAACATTACTATAAAGTTCCATTAAACAGAATAAATCTATCTAAACTAATCGATGAATTCATTGAATTATTAGGAACGCATCAGATTAAATTACCGGCGGACCTCAGTATATTGATCAGAACACTTGCGATATCGGAAGCAGTTGCAAGAGAACTTTATCCTCAATTTAATTTTGCTGAAATATTAATTCCTTTTGTAAAGAAAGCATATTTAAACAAATTCAATCTTCTTACCAGATATCAATCCCTAATCAGAACTGCAGAAGATGGCTTTGATTTATTGAAAAAATTACCTGGAAACTTATACAGCATTCTTTACAAATTTCGCAATGACAAATTCATAATCACTTTTAAACATCAGGGTCTTGAAGAATTTGGGAGAAGAATAGATTCTTCAAGCAACCGTCTTTCCTTTGCAATAATTATTGCGTCTCTCATAATAGGTTCATCTATAGTAATGTATTTGGGCAAAGTAAATCTTCCATTGAGTTATCCGGTTATCGGTATTAGTGGTTTCGTAATTGCCTCTGTTTTAGGTGTGTGGCTGCTTATCGGTATTCTGCGATCGGGTAAATTGTGAGAAAGAGGATAGAATGATTACGAGTTACGAAATGAATGAGAATTTCAAACCGAAAAATCAGGAAACTAAAAGCGAATTAGATGTTAGTGACCAAAAATGCAGTAACATACTTGAGAATATAAATAGTGTTGTTTACTACACTAATGAAAATGGGTATTTAACTTTTATTAGTAAATCAGTACAAAATGTTTTTGGTTATCAACAGGAGGAATTGTTAGGAAGACACTTTCTGGAATTTGTAGCTAAAGAAGATTCCTTAAAAGCTAAAAGTACCTTTACAAGATTGGCGATAGAAAAGAAAGGTCTTGAGGAACTTCATCTTAAATCAAAAGATGGTAAGCCTAAATTAGTGAAATTAATACACGCGGCTGTTTTCGAGGAAACTAAATTTACTGGTGAAATGGGAATAGTTATTGACATTTCCAGAGGTAAAAGAGAAGAACAGAGTCTGGGATTTCAGTCTGATTTACTCAACAATGTTCGTGAAGTAGTTTCCACTATTAATTTAAAGTGTAATTCAACAGAAGAAAGTTCTGCGGCTAAATTTGACCAACAACTAATCGAAAATGCTTTGCAAGAAGTAGAACATGGACTGCATATAATACTTGATAAAAGTCCAATTATGTTTTATTCACATACGCCTGATAACATCATCAATTTTGTAAGTACTCAATCAAAAAAATTGTTAGGATTTGATCCGGAAGAAGTAAAAACGAGATGGATTGAATTGTTAACAGACAATCCAGCAAATCAAAAAGGAATTGAATTAACAAAAAAAGCGGTAGAAACCGGAATGCCCCAAGGGCCCTACGAAATCGAAATGAGAAATATTAAAAATGATATTGTCTGGTTTGAAGTACATGAGATACCGATAGTGAATGATGGGAAAACTGTTTTAATGGTCGGATCCCTTAAAGATATTACAGAACGTAAAAAAGTTGAGGAAGAATTACAAACAAATCAATCACTTCTTACGGCAGCTCTTGAGATGTCAAGTATGGGGCACTGGGAATATGATGTTGCAACAGACACATTTACGTTTAATGATCAGTTCTATAAGATGTTGCGTACTAGTATTAATGAAATTGGCAGTTATACGATGTCAGCAACTGAATATGTAAAAAGATTTGTTCATCCTGAAGACATCTCGTTCGTTTCTAAGAAAATCGGGAGACTTGAATCAAAACAAGAATCAAATATTGTTAAAGAACTTGAACATCGTATTGTATATGCTGATGGTAATGTCGGGAATATTAATGTCAGGATTGGCATAGTAAAAGATAAAAATGGTAAAACAATAAAAACGTATGGAGTGAACCAGGATATTACAAAACGTAAAAATATTGAGAACGAACTTATTGAGGCGAAAGAAAAAGCTGAAGAATCAAATAGATTAAAATCAATTTTGCTCGCTAATATGAGTCATGAGCTACGAACACCCATGGTTGGTGTTTTAGGATTTGCTGATATCCTTATGGGGGAACTTAACGAACCCAGCCATATTGAAATGGTTTCAATTATTAAAAATAGTGGTACAAGATTAATTTCTACACTTAATTCAATTTTGGACCTTTCTAGGATCGAAGCAAATAAACAGGATATAAATAATTCGCCGGTTAACTTAAATGAAATTATTAAAGAACTCATTCAACTTTATAGTCCCATTATAAAGAGTAAAAAATTATACCTTAAATATGCCCTACCGGAGAAAGACGTTCTTCTAAACTCTGATAAGGACATTCTGCCAAAAATATTTAATAACCTTATGGACAATGCTGTTAAATACACAGAGGAAGGAGGTATAGATGTTAAATTAACTTTGCTTGATAAAGAGCCACAGAAGAAGATTTTAGTTGATATAACCGATACCGGCATAGGAATTCCGAAAGAATATCATAAAATAATTTTTGAACCTTTCAGACAAGTTAGTGAAGGATATTCCCGGAAATTTGAAGGAACCGGTTTAGGATTAAACATAACAAAAAAGTTTGTTGAACTGCTAAGGGGAACAATAACCCTTAAAAGTGAACCCGGAAAAGGTTCAACGTTCACAATAACATTTCCATATACAAAAATTGAAAAGGAAATCAATTCTCTATCTGAAAACAATCCAGTTAAAAATGAAATAACAAATCCTCATTTGAATGAGCTAACTGTATTGCTCGTAGAAGATGATCCTATCAACGCCTTAGTTATTTCTTCTTACTTAAAAGATTATTTGAAGGTTGATCATGTGTCAGATGGTCAAACGGCAATTGAGTATTCTAAGTCAAAAAGATATGATGCGGTATTAATGGATATTAATTTAAAAGGGATCGATGGTATCGAAACTCATAATCAGATCCGTAGTATAGATTATCATTATTTTAATATCCCCATAATAGCAGTAACGGCCTATGCTATGTTAGGTGACAGGGAAAAATTTCTGTCCCTTGGTTTTACACATTATCTTTCAAAACCATTTGAGCGTTCACAACTTCTAATACTGATGAAAGAGATTTTCAAAAAAATCAATGAACTTAATTAATAACCAGGTATTATAAATGAAAAAAAATAAACCTATTAAAATTGGACTTGCTCTCGGTAGCGGAGCGGCACGCGGTTTAGTACATATAGGGGTACTAAAAGCAATCGAAGAAAAAGGAATAAAAATCAGTTATATCTCTGGAACTAGTATCGGTGCTTTAATCGGTGGAGCATATGCAGTAGGGTTTTCAGTTAAAGATATAGAAAACATCGCATTACAAACCGACTGGAAACTTATGGCAAAATTATTTTCACCCAAACTACCTTTATCATCATTGATAAACACTAGTTATTTAACCGAGTTCTTAAATTCAATATTTGCGAATAAAAGGTTTGAAGATCTCAAAACACCCTTCTCTGCTGTAGCTACTGATATTCAAACCGGGAAAATGGTTATTCTAAATGAGGGTGATTTAACAACTGCAATAATGGCAAGTATATCAATGCCGATATTATTCTCGCCAGTAACATATGGCGATTATAAACTGGTTGATGGTGGATTAGTAAATCCAACTCCGGTAAATATCGTAAAAGACATGAATATGGATAAAGTGATTGCTGTAAACCTTAGGAAATTTAGCACATATATAGTTGACAACATAAATGAAAAAAAAATGATTAATACATCCGTCAAAATGAAAGATTTTTCACTAAATGAAAAGATCCAGTACTTTCTTAAACATCCTCTTCATCATTTAAATAGTAACAAGGAAATGGGAATTTCAAATACGAATTTTTGGAGTATTTTGTTCAATATGTTCATTATTGTTCAAGTTCAGGTTGGCTATTTAAATATGCAGCTAGCAAAGCCGGATATTCTTATTGAACCCGATACAAGTGAATATAAGGTCTTTGATTTTAGTAAAGCAAAAGAACTAATTGAAATTGGGTATCAATCCGCGAAAGGAGTTTTGCAAAGAATAGATTTTTTGTAAAATAATTTTGGTTAAAGTGATTCAAGCATATATAAAATTTCTAATAATCAAATGAGATAACGAAATGAACCTTGCAATAATCGGATCAAATAATAGTTCTGGTCTTAAGACTAAAGGATTAAAGAGTTCAAAATCTATGATGAAAATAATGGGTGAATACCCCGTAGAAAGAATAATTAGAATCGGTCGTTCTAACGGAATAAAAAAAATATTTTGCTTGATAGATCCACACGAATATGAATATAAACATTACTTGTCGACAATTGATTTCGGGATTCCGTTAAAATTATTTATACAGAGTACTGAAAATTCTTTACATAGTTTATTTGTATTAGCACCATTTCTTATGAAAGAGCCATTCTTCCTTGTTAATATGGATACGGTTTTTAATGAAAATGAGTTCAAGGAGTTTGTCACTTTTTCTTTACTTCAGGAAGATGCTGACGGAACTCTGGCTATAACAAGATACTATGATAATGAAAAGCCTCTCTGTGTAGCAATGGATGATAAAGATATAATTATAAAGTTCAGCGATTCCAAGGAAGGTTACAGCTGGAAAACCGGCGGCATCTATTATTTCTTACCTAATGTTTTCAATGAGATGGGGTATGCATTACAAGCTGGTATATCCAATCTAAGCAAATCCTTACAATTACTGATTACCCGAGGATATATCCTTAAGGGATTTTCGTTTTCAAAAATTATTAATGTTGAAAAGACTGCTGATCTTGTCAAAGCAGAAAATTTGATTAGTCACGCAAAAGGTCTTCCCGACTAGTCGGGAAGTCTCGCCTGCCCCGATGAACGAAGTGAAATCGGGGTAAACCCTCCAATAAATAACATGACAAATTATTTTGTTAGGGGTAAATTCTCTTCCAAATCCCCGGATAGCTAACCACTAGCCCATCATTATCAACTTGTATAACCGATGTAAACCCGGTTGATACATTTTCATATTTGTACTGGTTCTTTCCAAGGTTTGTATAACACTGTATAAAAGATTTTATTTCCATCTTAGGAAGATCAATATATAGAATCATCACTTCTTTTGATGCACCTTCAGCAAGCTTGAACTTGTTTATCGGCAATGTATTTGTAAACGGAGTGAGCGAAATATCTACGTTGGTACATCCGTCATAGTCGCTTAAATGATTCCCGTTTTTATCATACCATCGATTTAATGAATCTTTTTCAAGAAACAAGTCTAATTTAAATTCTGATTGTTGTTTAATAACTACGGTGCGAACATTCCAATCTTTATCAATAGTAATTTCGTAAAGGACATTAATTGGTTTTTCTTTTACTACGCCAACAATATTTCCCTTGGCAACGAAGCTGTCATTTTTTTCTTCTAATGTTAAGAACTCAATAGTATTGATCAGCTCTCCTTGCCAAACGATTTTTTGTATATAATCCATTTCTTGTCCTTTAATAGATTGCAAATTAATCACAAACAAAATGAAAAATAATTTTCCTACCAAAAAAAGCCTCCTACTTAATAATTCTTTCCTCATTACTTGCTTAATCAGCTATAGTTGACTACTGTAAGATATTTTTATAATCGCATTTTGCTGATCGCTTTGCGAAGCAAATTTTTCATCATCAATATTTTTTACACTATTGAAGACAAAATAAATATACGACAATGGTCTATATTCCCATGATAAACGAAAATTCAGCATACCTTTATTTGTATCGGTATTATGCTGGTAGGATGAAGAGAGTTGAATTGATGGATTCAATGCTACTCTCAATTCCGGTGTAAGTAAATGAGTAGTTTTTTTATCATGTGATATACCTACATTGTAAAAATCATTTCTAGTATATCCTACTGCAACTGCGGCATAAGGTGAAGGCGCTAACCTGATAGAGAAGAAATAGCTATTCAATGAACCGTTGTAATATCCGCCCCTTGATAAATCGAACTGTCCGCTGATAGGTGCACTTAGATCGGAATTGCCGGCAAATTTAAAGCGCACATATTTGTACTCACCCGGATTAATTTCTAGATCTGCCACCGGTTTAAATATATAATTAAGCGTCTCCCATGAAGGAATTATACTGAAAGAAATTTTGCTGTTATCCCTAAATAAAAAAGAGACCGGGGTTATTATAATTTGTGCTTCTTCAAATTTACCACTTGATACAGAATGAAAAATAGCCGATGAGATGCCGGGGTTAAAATATACAATACCCCTTGGAAACCAGTTACATGATAAATTAATTGTAAGCGCCGGATTCGTATAAATAAAATCTTGTCTGGCCAGAAAACCCAAATCAGTATTGTATTCTTTCCCAACAATCGTCTCTAGCCAACTGAAAATAAAAATGTTATCAAAATAATTTACCTCTGATAAGAATGCCAAGCCGTTTCTTTTCAAATAACTATCATTTGAATATGAAAGCATAGAGCGGATGAAAAGCGATTCGGAAATTTTCATTGATGCATCTACAACACCAATAGTATTAAACGAAGAACTTTCACTGTTTAATCGTTCTTTATATTTTATTCCGATCATACTGCCAAGTCTGAAATTTTCATTAATATCTCTTTGAAATCTTGCGAGGGCAAAGGTAGCAGAAGGTGAATTATTTTTTTCGTCCTGGTTAATAACTAACGCCCCGATTGACTGATTTACTTTTTGCTGTGTAAATCTAATTCCTAGATTGATAGGTAGTGTTTCTCCGTTCTCATTCAACCCGATTCGTCTGCTGAAAAACGGCTGGAATATTTCATCTCTGCCAAGCGAAAACAATCTTGAGTTTTCCAAAAAGAACTGTCTTTTTTCAGGCAGAAAAACAGACGATCTCCCAAGATTTACAACTTGATTGTCAACATCTGCCTGGGCAAAATCACTATTAATTGTAAAATCAAAATATGTATCTGTGCCGGGCAACCACTTAACATCTATTCCGAAATGCGGTTTGTTTTTGAAATTCTGCTCATTAATCTTGGATGAATTTAGCAGCGAATAGGGATTTATTTTTAAAGATAATTTTGGATCAGGGGGATTGATCTCCGTCAGCATTCCCGAATATTCCATTTTAACCGCATCAAATACTGCCGGGTATGGGGACCATGCAGTTATCTCTCCCAGATCCCGTATGTTTCTATTAAAATTGATATCCCACGTGTTAGAATTTTCCGGATAATGCAGCGTTGAGAATGGTATTTGAATTTCTGCAATCCAGCAGCTATCTCTTACACTACATTGAGCAACCCAAATTCCATCCCAGTTGTAATCGAAAATAATATCATCATAAGAAATTTGGTCTGTCTGTGAACCGTAAGGATTAACCCAAAATGTGTAAACCGGCATTCTGTTGTTGCGATACGGTTCAATTGATACGTTGAAAATTTCATTTTCATTATACTTCGAATCTCTCTGCAAATCTTTTATAACTAAACTATTTTTTGCATCGGGATGATAGCAAATCGCTCCAACATACAAATTATAATCGTCGTATAAAATGCGGACTTCTGTATCATACGTTGCTTTTTTACCTTGTTGAGGGAATGACTCAGTAAAATTATCTGCAACTTGTGTTTGGCTCCACACTTGTTCATCGAGCACCCCGTCTATGGAAATAACTTCTTCTGTTTTATAAGCAGTTATTTTTAATTTCTGCTTTTCAGATGGCGGCGGAAACACGCTTTGCGGTAAACTAATATTCAAAGTAACTATTTGCACTAGGATTATTAGTCTGAAAATATTTTGCATTTTCTTTTTCTTTCTTAACCGATAATTTTTTTTAGAATTGCAATCTGCCCAAGATGATAAAGGTCGTGTTCCATCATATTGCTTACCATAGTTTTCTTTTTCTCGATATCATATTTATCATCACTTAGAACAGAAACTAATTCTTTGTGATTTTCTTCCAGCTTTGTGGTTAAACTTGTCCAAAGACTCTTTTCATTTTTATCAATTCTTCTCCAATCAAACGACAGATTTTGCTCCATTTGAAATTCTTTGTCACCTTTGAATTGTTTAATTAGATACTCTTCCCAGCCAATGATGTGCGCTAATAATTCTGCAATGTTATGCGCATTTTCACTAACTTTTTTCAAAGATTTTGCTGAATTAATTCCGCCAAGAATTTTCAATAT
>DYJK01000069.1 GCA_020723165.1 Melioribacter roseus
GACGGAACCATTATCACAACACGTTCTACAAAGTTCCGCAGTTCGCGGATATTTCCTTTCCATGATAAATTTTGCATAGTCTTAATTGCGCCTTCGGTCCACGTCTTTAGTGTAAATTTATTTTTATCACAAACTAGTTTTGTAAAATGTTCAATTAGTGATGGAATATCGTCTTTTCTTTCCCTAAGAGGCGGAACATGAATTGGAATAACATTTAAACGATGAAAAAGATCCTCACGGAAATTTCCTTTTTGAATTTCCGACTGTAAATCTTTGTTTGTAGCTGAAATAACGCGTACATCAACATCAACTTTACTTGAACCGCCGACTCGTTCAATTTTCCCTTCTTCGATTGCACGCAGAACTTTTGCTTGTGCGTGAATACTCATATCACCGATTTCATCAAGAAAAAGATTGCCTCCGTTTGCGAGTTCAAATTTGCCTATTCGTTGTTTAATTGCACCGGTGAATGATCCTTTCTCATGCCCAAATAATTCGGATTCGATCAGTTCATGAGGTATCGCGGCACAATTAACTTCAACCAATTCTTTATTGGAACGGTTACTTTGTTTATGGATATACTGTGCAACTAGTTCTTTACCGGTTCCGTTTTCACCGGTTATAAGAACACGCGCATCAGTTTTAGCGATACGGGTTATAGTCTCTAAAATATTCTGTATTGATAAACTTTTACCGATTATAATATCACTTACACCGGTTTCAATTTTAAGTTTTTTATTTTCCTTAAGTAGTTTAGTCTGTTCAACAGCATTTCTAACGGCGATTAATAACTTATCGCGGTCAATCGGTTTTTCTAAAAAATCAAACGCACCAAGTTTAGTTGCTGTAACTGCATTTTGAATATTTGCGTGAGCCGATATCATTACAACCTTTAATTCAATATTATTTTCTTTCATCCAGCTCAAAACTTCGAAACCGGTTTTACCCGGCATCTGAATATCAAGAAGAAGGGCATCGTACAAACCCCATTCCAATTTCTGCAATCCTTTGGAAGAATCTGTTGTGTAATCCACAGAATAATCTTCGTACTCAAGAATCATCTTTATACTTTCGCAGATTTCCTTTTCATCATCGATAACAAGAATTGATTTCATTGATATATCCTAAAGAAAAATATTTGATAGATTTTTAATATTTCAGACGGCAGAATTTGAGGGTTGTTTTTTAACACTTCGGCAAATAACTCTCCCAATGAATTTGTCACAAGGTCTTTATTACTATAACCGCCTTCGATGAATAATCCCTCTTCCACTGTCTCCACAAAAATACCCATAAATTTAGATAAATTGAAAAAGCCGATATTATAATTAAGAAAAGCATTGCCGAAGAAATGAGAAGGTTTATCTTTATCGCCAAAATCATTTTGTGGTGAATCAAAAAATATTTTATTTGGAAGGTTTTTTAACTTCTGGTTGAATACTTTTTGCGGAGGTGAGGGGAGTGGAATTATTAATTGGGAATTAAAAAGAAATCTTACTTTTATGTTGTTGTACGGGAGACATGAAAAAGTTAAACAAAGTAATGCTTCCGAAATGTCATTATCAAAAAATTTTAATGATCGCAAATAAAGTGAATCAACCAATTCGATATCACTACTTCTGTCCTTCAGTGAAGAAAATTCCGGTGATGCGATAAACTCTGATAGGTAAAATAATCCTCCGTAAAAATCTTTATTGTATTTACTCTGTGATAATATATAGTAAGGTTGAATCAAGAATAAGATTAAGAACAAGGGTAAGAAAAATTTATTAGGTAGGTTCACAATTAATTTATGTTTGTATTACGCCGGTGTTGAAACGAAGCATGTTAGGATTGTTGTTTGCAAATTCTATTGAGTAAGATACATATTCGCGTGTCTGTGCCGGGTCAATTATTTCGTCTATCCACAAACGTGCGGAGGCATAAAGCGGATTATTCTTTTCATCATATGCTTGCGAAATCTCTTTGAGTAGTTTTTCTTTATCTGAATCAGTAAATGCTTTGCCGGATTTTTCCATCTGTTTCATCCTAATATCTAATAAAACACTGCTTGCTTGTGCACTCCCCATTACTGCAATTTTCGCATTAGGATAAGCATAAACAAATCGCGGATCATAAGCTTTACCGCACATTGCATAATTACCGGCGCCAAAACTATTCCCAATTATAATTGTGATTTTTGGAACTGTACTGTTGGCAACTGCATTTACCATCTTGGCACCATCTTTAATAATTCCACCATGCTCAGCTTTGCTGCCAACCATAAACCCGGTTACATCTTGTAAGAATACCAACGGAATTTTTTTCTGATTACAATTCATTATAAAACGTGTTGCTTTATCGGCACTATCGGAATAGATAACACCGCCAATCTGCATTTCACCGGCACCCTTTAATGAATCTGTTTTAACAATACTTCTTTGATTGGCTACAATCCCAACCGCCCATCCGTCAATTCTCGCATATGCTGTAATTAATGTTTTACCGTAACCGGCTTTGTATTCATCAATTTCTGAATCATCAACAATTCGTGCAAGCAGTTCATAAGTATCATATGGCTTGATAGTATCTTCAGGCAAAATTCCATAGATCTCGCTGGAATTAAATTTTGGTTTTACAGATTGAATACGATTAAACCCGGCTTTGTCTTGTGAACCAAACTTCGAGGTTAAACTTCGAAGTTGTTGAATGCACTCCTCGTCATTTTTCATTATGTAATCGGTAACGCCGGAAATGTTCGATTGTACTCGCGCACCGCCGAGTGTTTCATTATCAATCTCTTCACCGATTGCAGCTTTAACTAAATGAGCACCGGCAAGAAACACAGAACCTTCTCCTTGAACTATTAATGCCTCGTCACTCATAATCGGCAGATACGCACCACCGGCAACGCAAGGACCCATGATCGCTGATATTTGCGGAATGCCCATCGAAGACATTACAGCATTGTTACGGAATATTCTTCCAAAATGTTCTTTGTCCGGAAAAATATCTTCTTGAAGTGGGAGGAACACACCGGCGCTGTCAACTAAATAAATAATTGGCAGACGGTTTTCCATAGCAATTTCTTGAGCGCGCAAATTTTTCTTTGCAGTTATCGGAAACCATGCACCGGCTTTAACAGTTGCATCATTAGCAACAATTACAAAATCACGGTTATGAATTTTCCCGATGCCGAAAACAGTACCCGACGAAGGAGCTCCGCCGTATTCTTCATACATTTGGTATGCTGCTAATGTATTTAGTTCGAAAAATTTAGAATCTTTATCGATCAACTTATCAATTCGTTCTCTTGCAGTTAGTTTTCCTTTCTCGTGTTGTTTTTGAACTGCTGATTTTCCGCCGCCGAGTTTTATTGTATCTTTTATTGCAGAAATCTTGCGCCAGAGATTTTTATGGTAATCTTCACGCTTGAGGAATGTTTCGTTCTTATTTAGTTCGGTACCGATTGGATTCATGTATCGATTCAATCTTTTAATAAATTTCTGGCAATAACAATTCTTTGAACTTCGGAAGTACCTTCGCCAATTGTTAATAACTTTACATCGCGGTAAAATTTTTCAACCGGGTAATCTTTTACAAATCCGTAACCGCCAAAAATTTGGACAGCATCATTAGCGGCTTTAGTAGCTATTTCACTTGCAAACAATTTTGCCTTGGCTGCTTCGTCAAGAGCATCTTTACCGGAATCTTTTATTGCGGCAGCTTTGTATGTTAACAATCGCGCAGCATTTGTTTCTGTTGCCATATCGGAAAGTTTAAATTGAATCCCCTGGAACTCCGAGATACTTTTTCCGAATTGTTTACGCTCTTTTGAATAGGCGAGAGAAGCATCCAGGCAACCTTGTGCAAGTCCAACACTTAAAGCTGCGATCGATATTCTTCCACCTTCTAATATTTTCATAGCTTGGATAAAACCTTCACCTTCGTTACCGATTAAATTTTCAGCCGGTACTTTGCAGTTATCAAAAATTAATTGAGTTGTTTCGCAAGAACGCATTCCAAGTTTCTTTTCTTTTTTGCCGGATGAAAATCCTTTCATTCCTTTTTCAAGGATGAAAGCAGATATTCCTTTCTTGCCTTTTGATTTATCGAATACAGCCATCACTACCGCGGTTTCACCGGATGCACCGTGAGTAATAAAATTTTTTGTACCGTTGAGAACATAATAACCATTTACCATTTCAGCGGTGGTTTGCATTGCTGCGGCATCACTTCCCGATGAGGGCTCTGTTAATCCCCAAGCTCCTATTTTTTTACCGCTTGCGAGATCGGGCAAATATTTTTTCTTCAACTCTTCGTTTGCATATTGAAGTATGTGGTTTGTACAAAGCCCGTTGTGTGCTGCTACCGATAATGCAATTGAAGGGTCAACTTTGGCAAGTTCTTCTATGATTATTGCATATTCTAAATAACCTAAACCGGCACCACCGTATTCTTCGGGAACAAGAATGCCTAAAAATCCGAGTTCTCCAAGCTGCTGCAATATTTCTATCGGGAATTTTTCAGATTCGTCGTATTCCATAACGACCGGTTTGATAATCTTTTCTGCAAAATCACGTATTGTGCTTTTAATTGCTGATTGGTTCTCGTCTAAGTCAATTGTGTAACTTAACGACGTTTTTAGATCTTCCATAGCTATCCTTTTGAGATAGTGGTTGATTTATATTTATTAAATAGATTTTCTGCTAATTCGTATGGAGATAAAATTCCTTCAACAACATCCTTCAAAGAATCATTTAGCGTGGATAAATTTTCATTATGCCAAAATTCTTTATGGATTAACGATTCAACAATTTCCTTGATGCGTAACCGGAATTTTTCTTCACGCCTATATTTTAATAGATCGTTGTTTTCAAGATAACCTTTATGTTTGATAATTTCACCAGCAATTTCGTTGATACCAATATTTTCTGAAGCAACAGCTTTTAAAATTACCGGCAGCCAGTCTTTTTCAGTGTGATCTCTAAGCATTAATATCGTTTGTATTGCAGTTAAAGCAGTATCGGCACCGGGGCGGTCGCTCTTGTTTAGCACAAAAAAATCGGCTATCTCCATTAACCCGGCTTTCATTGCCTGAATAGAATCTCCCGATTCCGGCACGAGTACGACAATGGTTGTATCTGCTGCTTTTGCAATGTCGAGTTCGGATTGACCGACACCAACAGTCTCTAGAATAATAAAGTTATAGCCGGCGGCATCAAGTATATCTGCCGCATCGTTTGTTTTTTTGCTAAGCCCGCCAAGACTTCCGCGCGTTGCCATACTTCGTATGAAAACACCGGGGTCGTTTCCAATTTCACTCATACGAACACGATCGCCCAACAAAGCACCACCGGAAAAAGGACTGGTTGGATCGACTGCTACTATTCCAACAGTTTTATTCTGCTTTCTAAAATATTTTGTCAGTTGATTTGTTAATGTTGATTTACCGGCGCCGGGAGGACCGGTTATACCGATTCGATAAGCATTCCCGGTTCTATTATGAATTTCTTTTAATATTTGTGTCGATCGATGCTCGTTGGATTCGATTATTGTTATAGCACGCGATACGGCTCTTTTATCATTCTGAAATAATTTGCTGATCAATTCTTTGTTGGGCATCTGTAGTATGTCTTGAAAATATATTAATGATTACTTGTATAAACCATTACTGAAAATATATTCTTTTACTTTTTGTGTGACAAGATAATCAATCGGCAAATTATTTTTTACACGATTTCTAATTTCGGTTGAAGAAATTTCTATGCCGGGTGTGTCTACTACTATCGCTTTGTTGAAATACTTGTGATTGGCAACTTTATGTTCATCATAACTTCTTTTCATTACAACAACATCAGCTAATTCGAAAATTTCATCAGGTTTGTGCCACTTATCAAATACCACAAGGTTATCATAACCGATTATCAACTCGATATGCCGGTAATTTTTTTTCATTTCGCACAATGTATCGTATGTGTACGACACGGCTCCTTTTTCTAATTCGAAATTAGAAATATCAAAGCGGGGATTATCATTGGTTGCTAATTTTAACATAGCCAATCGATGTTTCGGCGAACTATTTAAGTTATCTCTCTTTAATGGTGATATGTTGCAAGGGAGAAAAATTATTTTATCGAGCGAGCGTTTTTCCAAAACAAATTGAGTGGTGATTAAATGACCGACATGCACCGGGTCGAATGTTCCGCCGAATATTCCAACCTTATTTATCATTGATTAGCCATAGTCGAAAGTGATCTTAAAATTTCTCTATCAGCCTCTATTTCATTAAGATAGTATTGCTGATCGTGCCCTTTAGATTTTTTACTTTTCATCTTTGCAAATGCTAATTTGATAGCAGTTCTAAAATATTGCTTCCTAATCGCTTCATCAATCCATCCTTTGCGTAACCGTAAATGGCTGCTGATTATCGGTATAAATTCTTTCGGTATGATATTAAAACTACTCTCTTCATATAGTTCTTTTGTAATTATTCTCTTTTCATGTTCAACAGAATATTTAAATACCAGGACAAACATTGTAATCAATGCAATCATAAAGAGTAATCCGTATAAATATGTTTCATCAAAACTGACAGATAAATTCCACATAAGGTGATAAAATATAGCCAATACAAGTCCTATGAAAGGGAGGATGACTTTATATTTTGAGTCTGAGAATTTTGCTACTCCTAGGAATGCACCAAATGTTGCAGTAGAAATGCAATGCATAACTGCCGAGAAGCCAGAGCGGATAATTACTAAGAATAACCATCCTATCATTGTATCACCGTAGGAAATAAAGTACGTGAAGTTCTCCGTCATACCAAAACCTAAGCCAATAGCACCGCCGTACACTAACCCATCGGTCAAGTTGTCAAATCTTCTTGAGTTTATGGTGAATAGTAAAAAGATGCCTTTAGCTATTTCTTCAGCAACCGGAGCGAAAACAACAGTTTGAATCAGCATACCTGAATATTCTTCTGAAATTCCGCTGATATCAGTAAGCATAAAACTTCCAATAATTCCTAAAGCAATTGCACCGATGGCACCCCAAATAAAATGAATAAAAACAAATGTTAACGGTTCACGTTCATACTTATCCATTCGCCAGATAAAAATTAGATAAGTTAACATTGGTATTATTGCTGCAAAAAAAGATGCAGTTATTGGCATTATTTACCTTTATGATTAATAATTATAAATTGTGCCGCATAATGATCAGGTAGAAACGGTAAAAATCTTGATTATAAGGGACAGTCTTGATATATTTTGAGCCAATTTTTCGCTCTTTGTTAAAATGATAATAAAATATACAAATTTTTCGGACGGCATCCATCAGATAAATTTAGCGGAACCGGTCGAAAAGTTAGGTTTTAGTGATCAGTTCTTTGGACTTGTTGATGTTGTTTGTAGAATGGACAAATCTATTCATCAGATTGTAATAGATTGCAATATAAATGTTAATTCTAAGACGATCTGCGATAGGTGTACTTCTGAATTTATATCTAAAATCAGTACACAATTCCAGATGACTTATATCTTTTCGAAAGAACACCACCTATCTGATGAATTGAATTTTAGGTTTCTTTCAACCGAGGATGATAAGATAGATATTGGAAAAGATGTAAAAGAGTATATCCAATTAGCCGTTCCTATGAAAAAACTTTGTAAAGATGATTGCGAAGGGTTGTGTCCAAAGTGTGGTATAAATTTGAATGAGAAACATTGCGACTGTAAGTCGGAAACATCTAATGATGTTTGGGAACCATTAAAAAAATTAAAATTTAATAACTAAAAAAGGTAACGAGATGCCAAATCCGAAACGAAAAATGTCTAAGAGCCGTAGAGATAAACGTAGAACCCATTATAAGGCAACTGTTCCTACCTTAAGCCGCTGCTCAAATTGTGGTGAGATAAAATTAGCTCATAGAGCTTGCCCAAACTGCGGTTATTATGCCGGCAGATCTATGTTCGTACCAGAATCCTAACTAATCATTCTTTTCGATGACAAAAAATCAGTCTAACATTAAGTGCAGAATTGCAGTTGATGCTATGGGGGGCGATTATGCCCCTAAGAATGAATTGATTGGTGCTCTTGATGCATTGAAGGATTCGAATGATTTTGAGCTGTTATTGGTTGGGGATAAAGAAAAAATAATTAGTACTGCACGGGAGAATAATTTGGATTTAGATGAGAATCTAATTTACCATGCTTCTCAAGTGATTGAAATGTCAGATACACCAACTGCGGCAATTAAAACCAAACCCGATTCATCTTTGGTAGTTGGTGCAAAACTAGTAAAAGAAAAGAAAGCGGATGCATTTGTAAGTGCCGGCAATACCGGTGCCATGATGGCTGCATCTACTTTGATTATGGGAAGGATTGAAGGGGTAAGCAGACCAACGATTGGTGCCACTTTCCCGACCGTTCAAAATAAATTTTGTATGGTCTTTGATGCCGGTGCAAGTGTAGATAGTAAACCACAGCATCTTTTCGAATATTCTGTATTAGGGACAATCTTTGCTAAAGAAATTTACAACACATCAAATCCAACAGTTGGAATTTTAAACGTAGGCGAAGAGGAATCGAAAGGGAATGAATTAACTTTCTCTACATATAAACTTCTTAAAGAATCGAAAATAAATTTCCGGGGCAACGTAGAAGGTAGAGATATTCTAAAAGGAACTGTTGATATTGTTGTTTGTGACGGATTTGTTGGGAACATTATTTTAAAGTTTGGTGAAAGTGTTCTAACGTTTTTAAGAACCAGGATAAGAAACTACGCTGATAAAGGAATAGTTAATAAACTTAAAGCGTTGATTGTAAAATCAGTTCTCAGAGCATCATTAAGCGATATGGATTATCAAACACATGGTGGTGTTCCACTTTTAGGAGTTAACGGAATCAGTATCATCGGTCACGGCTCAAGTTCTCCATTAGCAATTAAGAATATGATTTTACGTGCAAAAGAAATGTATGATAAACAATTAATCCAAAAATTTGAAAGAGCATTAAAAGAATATGCAATCACAAAATAAACCAGTCAATGCGGCAATTACTGCTGTCGGGATGTATGTACCCGACAAAATTATGGATAACAAATATTTTGAATCAATAGTTGATACTAATGACCAATGGATAGTTACACGTACCGGCATTAAAGAACGAAGATTGATGGAAAACGGTGCAACAAGTGATATGGCAATTTTCGCAATCCAGGATTTGATGAAAACCAGCGGATTGAAAGCAGAAGAGATAGATGTTATCATTGTTGCTACGGTAACACCCGATATGTTTTTCCCGGCTACTGCATGTTTAGTTCAAGAAAAAATTGGTGCTAAGAATGCGTGGGGATTCGATCTATCGGCAGCTTGTTCAGGATTTTTGTTTGCACTTCAAACTGGCGCAAGCTTGATTAAAAGCAGACAGTATAAAAAGGTAGTTGTTGTTGGCTCAGACAAAATGAGTTCTATAACAGATTATACAGATAGAAATACATGTATCCTTTTTGGAGATGCTGCATCGGCAGTACTGCTTGAACCTACTGATAATTTAAATTTTGGTATCAAAGATTCGTTGTTATATGTTGATGGCACCGGTAAAGAGGCATTGTATATGAAGGGCGGCGGCAGCCTTAACCCGGCATCGTATCAAACTGTTGATAATAAATGGCATTATATATATCAAGATGGTAAAGCAGTTTTTAAAGTCGCTGTAAAAGGAATGGCTGATATTTCTTATGAAATTATGCAGAAGAATGGTTTGAAAGGTGAGGACGTTGCATATCTTGTACCACATCAAGCAAACCTTAGAATTATTGATGCTACTGCTGAGCGTATGGGGATATCAAAAGAAAAAGTAATGATCAATATCGATAAATATGGAAATACAACTGCTGCTACAATTCCACTTTGTTTAACAGAGTATTGCAGAGATGGTAAGGTTAAAAAGGGTGATAATTTAATTCTTTCCGCTTTTGGTGCCGGTTATACATGGGGTGCTATTTATCTTACCTGGAGTTTTGATTAATGGGTAAGAAAGCATTCATATTTCCCGGGCAAGGTTCTCAATATGTTGGTATGGCTAAAGACCTCTATGATAATTCCGTAGAAGCAAGGGAAATGATTAAAACTGCCGAAGAGGCTACCGGTGCTCTACTTTCTCAAATTATGTTTTGTGGTCCGGAAGATTCCTTGAAACAAACAGATATAACACAACCGGCAATTTTTTTACATAGTGTGGTACTTGCAAGTATTATTAGAACTTTAGAACCTGATTTGGTAGCCGGTCATTCTCTTGGGGAATACTCGGCATTAGTCTGTGCAAACTCAATTCAATTTTATGATGCAATTAAACTGGTTCATGAGCGCGGTAGGGCTATGCTGCAAGCCGGTATCGATCAACCTGGAACAATGGCTGCTGTTGTTGGGCTTGTACCTGAAAAATTAGGAGAAATTTGTAATACCGCTTCTGAAGAGGGGATAGTTCAATGTGCTAATTTTAATTCTCCCGGACAGATTGTCATTTCAGGATCGGTCAGTGGTGTTAGAAGAGCAATGGATTTAGCTAAACAAAACGGTGCTAAATTAGTTAAAGAACTTGTTGTTAGTGGTGCATTTCATTCACTTTTAATGGCTTCTGCTAAAGATAGATTAAAAATAAAATTAGATACTACACCGATTTATGATGCAAAAATTCCGATTTATACAAATGTAACCGCTAAACCGGTAACGAATAAAGATGAAATTAAGAAATTACTTTTTGATCAATTGTCTTGCCCCGTTAGATGGGAAGAAATAATTATAAATATGATTGTCGATGGAACTGATGAGTTTTACGAAATTGGTCCGGGTAAAGTTTTACAAGGATTAGTTAAACGTATCAATCCTGATGTTAAAGTTTTTGGGATTGATAAATATTCAGATGTAGAAAGGTATCTTTAATGCAAAATAAATTTGAGAAGAAAATTGACGGCGTTTTTATCGACCCACAAATTTTCACATATCCATTTGTTAAAGCATGCGATGTGTGTATATGTTCGGGCGAATGCTGCTATTATGGTGTTTACACCGATTTAACGGAATATGAAAAAATTATGTCGGTTAGAGAGAGAATCATTAAATCGATGGACGATTCTCAAATTAAAGATGTAGTCGAATGGTTCGAAGAACCGGAAAAAGATCCGGATTTTGATTCGGGAGTTGCTGTTGGTACAGAAGTTTACAACGGTAAATGTGTGTTTTTAGATAAACAAGGGTTCTGTACCTTGCAAAAAATTGCTATGGAGGATAATGAATTCAAGTGGAAATATAAGCCTTTGTATTGTATATTATTTCCGCTTGTTATTTTTGAAGGTGTACTTACGGTTGATGACGAGCATTTGGATAGGATGCACTATTGTAATAAAAGAGAAAATCAAGTATCAACCATATTTGACTGTACTAAAGAAGAACTTAGATATTTTTTTGGTGAAAAGGGATTTGAAGAATTACTTCAATATAGAGAAGAGTGTTTAAGTAACCTGAAAAAAGAAGAGATAAAAATTGAAACTGCAAAATAAGAAAGCATTAGTAACCGGTGGTACACGAGGTATTGGTAAAGCTATCGTTTATGAATTAGCCAAGGAAGGATGTAATGTTGTTTTCACATATTTTAGCTCCGAAGAAACCGCAAAAAAAATCGAAACTGAGCTGAGTAATGATAATAGAAAGGTTTTTGGTCTAAAAGCTGATGCATCGTCATTTAATTCTGCTCAAGAAACTATAAATTTTACTTTGGAAAAGTTAGGCGGCATAGATATTTTAGTAAATAATGCCGGTATAACTAAGGATAATCTCTTATTAAGAATGAACGAATCTGATTTTGATGCTGTTATAAATGCGAATCTTAAAAGTGTATTTAATTACACTAAAGCTGCCTTAAAGCCAATGATTTCACAAAGAAACGGTAAGATAATTAATATAAGTTCTGTTGTAGGGATAATAGGCAACGCCGGACAAGCAAATTATGTTGCATCCAAAGCCGGGGTAATAGGATTAACCAAATCAAATGCTAAGGAATTAGCTTCCCGGAATATCTGTGTTAACGCAGTAGCACCAGGATTTATAGAAACAGATATGACAGATAAATTGAATGATCAACAGAAAGAAGCTATTCTTACAAATGTACCCATAAAACGCCTTGGTAAACCGGAAGATGTTGCAAAGGCAGTTCTTTTTTTAGCAAGTTCCGATTCCGATTATATCACCGGGCAAGTTATTACCGTAGATGGCGGATTAGTAATGTAATTTTAATAAATCAACAACAATCAACATCAAAGGAGTGTTAAATGGACGTTGAAGCAAAAGTAAAAGAAATAATAATGGATAAACTCGGTGTTGAAGAGTCTCAAATAACACCAGAAGCTTCTTTCACCAACGATCTCGGCGCAGATTCTCTTGATATTGTTGAGCTTGTAATGGGTTTCGAATCTGCATTTGATATTTCTATACCCGATGAAGATGCAGAAAAAATCTCGACCGTTGGAGACGCTACAAATTATTTGAAGGGAAAATTAGCTAAGTAATTTATAGACCACCGGTTAACCCGGTGGTCTAACTTCAATTTTCATTTAATCAAGGGTGATAAAATGAGCAAAAGGAGAGTTGTAGTAACCGGGCTCGGTGCTCTTACTCCAATCGGTAATAGTGTTCAGGAATTTTGGGATGGTATGTTGAGCGGCAAGAGCGGCGCAAATATTATCACAAAATTCGACCCTACCAACTTTACTACAAAATTTGCTTGCGAGTTAAAGAATTTTGATCCTTCGATATATATTGATAAAAAAGAATTAAGAAGGATGGATCCTTTTACTCATTATGCCCTTGCTACTGCTGCAATGGCTATTGATGATTCTAAACTTGATCTTAGCAAAACAAATTTAGAATTAGCCGGTGTTGTTTACGGAAGTGGTATCGGCGGTATACTTACATTTGAAGATCAACATACACAATATATTAATGGCGGTCCAAAACGCGTTAGCCCGTTCTTTGTACCGATGATGATTTCCGATATAGCAGCCGGACAAATTTCTATTAAGTATGGATTAAAGGGACCAAACTATGCTACAACGTCTGCATGTGCAACATCATCTCATGCTATAGCAGATGCGTTCATACTGGTACAAAGAGGTTCTGCCGATATTATGGTTTGTGGCGGCTCGGAATTCCCGATAACACCAATGTCTCTTGCCGGTTTTAATTCGGCTCGTGCCTTATCAACCTGGAATGATCGTTTTAGTGTTGCCTCACGCCCGTTCGATAAAGATAGAAATGGTTTTGTAATGGGTGAAGGTTCAGGTACTATTATATTAGAGGAATTGGAACATGCGGTAAAACGGGGTGCGAAAATATACGGCGAGGTTGTTGGCATTGGATTAACCGGTGATGCTTTTCATATCACGGCGCCACCTCCGGGTGGTGAAGGAGCTGTTAGATCGATGAGGGAATCGCTGAGGGATGCCGGTATTCAACCAACCGATATTGATTATATTAATGCACACGGTACATCAACTGAACTTAATGATTTGAATGAAACACAAGCAATTAAAACCGTTTTCGGTGACCATGCTTATAAATTAGCTGTTAGTTCTACCAAATCAATGACCGGACATTTACTTGGTGCTGCCGGTGCTGTAGAAGCAATAGCTACTCTGCTTGCAATTAAGAATTCCACTATTCCTCCTACAATCAATTTGGATACACCTGGTCCCGAATGCGATTTAAATTATACTCCTAATGTTCCGGTCAAAAAAGATATTAATTATGCAATAAGCAACACATTTGGATTTGGCGGGCATAATGCCAGCTTATTGTTTAAGAAATTTGTGGGATAATCTTGCTAAGTATAGTTTTTGAAAGACTTAAAAGTCTTTTCAAGAATAAAAAAATATCTACATCTTTATTTCGTAATGAAATCCTAATTAATTTAAATTCACTTCAGAAAATTTTAGACTTTCAAATATCCAATCCTACTTTATACGTTAAAGCATTGACCCACAGATCATACCTCGAAATTAATCCTGAACTTGAAAAATCAAACGAAAGATTGGAATTCCTAGGTGATTCGGTATTGAATATGATAGTTGCTAATTATCTGTTTGTTAATTACGATGAAGAAGGTGAAGGATTTCTTACAAAGGCACGCTCGGCTTTGGTAAATAGGGATAGATTATACATTGCCGCTGAAAAGATCTCTTTACAAAATATAATTCTGTACAATCAAAAATATCTTGGTGATTCAAAGGAAGGTTTGCAAACAGTTCTTGCAGATACGGTTGAAGCTTTGATTGGTGCAATTTATCTTGATAAGGGATTGAGAACCGCAGAAAAGTTTGTGCTTAAATGGTTGGTTTTACCTTATGAAGAAGATGAAAGCTTTTTAATTGATACAAATTACAAAGGTCAGTTATTAGAATATGCTCATGCAAAAAAAATGGAACTCCCGGTTTATAAAGTGATAAAAATCGATGGGCCGGAACATAAACGCGAATTCACTATCGAGGTTTATGTAGGTGATAAGATGCTGGGTATTGGTAAAGGGAAAAATAAAAAATCTGCTGAACAGAATGCTTCAAAAGTTGCCATTAATAATCTTAAAGCTGCTATTTAGAAATAGATTTTTTATTGCCAGAAAATTAACACTTCGGATTTATCCCTTTTATTTATATTTCACTACTAAATAAAAAATAATTCACATAAAATTATTCCACGAGTAAAGTTTATGAACAAATTAGAATTCTTTGACAAGTTTTCGGACCGGCATATCGGTCCAGGCGCAGATGATACTAAAAAAATGCTAACTGCTGTTGGCGTAACAAGTCTTGATGAATTGATCGATAAAACCGTCCCACCAGCAATCAGGCTTAAAAATAATATTAAGCTGGATGAACCCTTAACCGAAATCGAATTAATCAACAGACTAAAAGAAATTGCATCAAAGAATAAGGTTTACAAAAATTATATCGGTCTCGGATATTATCCAACAGTTACACCGGGTGTTATTCGAAGAAATATTTTAGAAAATCCGGGTTGGTATACCCAATACACGCCTTACCAGGCAGAAATATCCCAGGGAAGGTTGGAAGCACTGCTCAATTTTCAAACGATGATAATTGATTTAACCGGCATGCCTTTGGCAAATGCTTCGTTACTTGATGAGGCGACTTCTGCTGCTGAAGCAATGACAATGTTTTATTCACTGCGGAAAGCAAACAAGAAAAATGCAAATGTATTTTTTGTAAGCGAACTTGTTTTACCTCAAACAATCGATGTACTAAGAACGCGCTCTGTTCCGTTAGGTATTGAATTAAAAATTGGAAATCATAATAACATAGAATTAACCGATGATATCTTTGGAATACTTGTTCAATACCCGGCCGTGGATGGTGTAGTATATGATTATTCAGGATTCTTTAAACAAGCTGATCAAAAAGGAATATTAAAAGTAGTAGCTGCCGATTTGATGAGTTTAGCATTATTAACTCCACCAGGTGAATTTGGTGCCGATGCAGTAGTAGGTTCAACTCAAAGGTTTGGCGTTCCTATGGGTTACGGCGGTCCACACGCTGCTTATTTTGCTACAAAGGATGAATTCAAAAGACAAATTCCTGGAAGGATAATTGGTATTTCTGTCGATGCAAAAGGGAGAAGGGCATTGAGAATGGCTCTTCAAACCCGTGAACAGCATATTAAACGCGAACATGCTACTAGTAATATCTGTACATCACAAGTATTGCTTGCTATTATGGCCGGCATGTACGCTGTTTATCACGGACCAAAAGGAATTAAAGCCATCGCTGAAAGAATCCATACATTAACATTGCTGCTTGAAAGTAAATTAAAAGAACTTGGTTTGAAACAGAAGAATAAAATTTTCTTTGATACATTGAACATTGTCTTGGATAGCGAAAAAGATTTGGAAAAGGTAAAGAGTACAGCTTTATCCAAGGGATTGAATTTTTATTATTCCGGAAACGTTGTTGGTATATCTTTGGCCGAGCCGCATAATGTAGAAGATGTAAATAAAATTGTTTCTGTATTTGCCGAAGCACTCAATTTGAAAGTTGATCTAAAATCGAACAATAAAGAATTGAAATCATACTTACCTGAAAATTTGAAACGTAAATCTGTTTTTCTAACGCACCCGGTTTTCAATTCGTATTATTCGGAAACAGAGATGCTTCGTTACATCAAAAGTTTAGAAAAGAAAGATCTTTCTCTAACACAATCGATGATCCCACTTGGCTCGTGTACAATGAAATTGAATGCATCATCAGAAATGTTTGCAATCACCTGGCCTGAATTTTCCGAGTTACATCCTTTCGCTCCTTCTAATGAAGCATTAGGATACAAACAATTATTTGATGAATTGGAAAAAGACCTTGCCGAGATAACTGGTTTTGATTCTGTTTCATTACAGCCAAATTCAGGTGCCCAAGGTGAATATACCGGTTTGATGGTTATTAGAGCTTACCATCATAGTAGAGGCGAAACGCAAAGAAATGTTGTTTTAATTCCTTCCTCCGCACACGGTACAAATCCGGCAAGTGCGGTTATGGCCGGTAATAAAGTTGTTGTTGTTAAATGTGATGATAATGGGAATATCGATATTGATGATCTGAAAGCTAAAGCTGAACAGTACAAAGAAAATTTATCTGCTATTATGGTAACTTATCCTTCAACACACGGCGTATTTGAAGAAGGTATAATTGAGATTTGTAATATTGTTCACCGTAATGGCGGACAAGTGTATATGGATGGTGCAAACTTAAACGCACAACTTGGCTTAACAAGTCCGGGTTTTATTGGTGCCGATGTGTGTCATCTTAATCTGCACAAGACATTTGCAATACCACACGGCGGCGGCGGACCGGGTGTTGGACCTATTGCTGTAGCAAAACACCTCACGCCATTTTTGCCGGGTCATACCTTAGTAAAAGTAGGCGGTGAAAAATCGATTCATTCTGTTTCTGCTGCACCCTGGGGAAGTGCCAATGTACTGCTTATTTCTTATGCTTATATAAAAATGTTAGGCTTACAAGGGTTAACCGATGCAACCAAATTTGCTATCTTAAATGCTAATTATTTGAAAGCGAAATTAAAAAATTACTACCCGGTTCTTTATACTGGTCAAAATGGGTTTGTTGCCCATGAATTAATTTTTGATACAAGAAGTTTAAAGACATCTGCAAATATTGAAGTTGATGATATTGCTAAACGTTTAATGGATTATGGTTTTCATGCACCAACAGTTTCTTTCCCGGTACCCGGAACCCTGATGGTTGAACCTACTGAAAGCGAATCATTATTTGAGCTCGACCGGTTCTGTGAAGCAATGATATCTATAAAAAAAGAAATTGAGGAAATTGAATCCGGGTTGATGGATAAAGTCGATAATCCATTAAAGAATGCACCGCATACGTCTGAAGATGTTGTAACTGATGATTGGAACCATGCCTATTCAAGGGAGAAGGCGGTATATCCAAACAAAAGAGTTAAAGAAAATAAATTCTGGCCAAGTGTTGGAAGAGTAAACAATGCATATGGCGATAGAAATTTGGTTTGTAGTTGTTTACCAATAAGTGAGTATGAAAAAACATCGGTTTAAAAGTATGGTTGATGATTTAGAAGACATTTGCAAACTACTCTCAGAAACCCAAACAATAGCTGTTGTTGGATTTTCGAGGGATAAAACAAAAACAAGCAGAGAAATTGCAGACTATCTTGTTGATAGAGGTTATCATGTTGTTGGTATCAATCCTTTCTATAAAGAAGAAAATTCTGACGGAATAAAAGTTTACAGTTCACTTGCTGATGTTCCTTTTGATATTGATATAGTGGATGTATTTAGAAGATCGGAAGACATTCCTGGAATTATCGGTGATGTCCTTAAAAAGAAACCGAAAGTACTCTGGCTTCAACAAGGTATCAGGAATGATGCTGCGGTAAAACCGGTAATCGATGATGGGATTATTGTTATTCAAGATAAATGTATTGCTGTCTATAATAGTTTGTGTAAACCCTTCTTGCATAATTAACATTTCAGCTGCCGATTGATATGAAGTCCAAACAAAAAAAAATATTTTTCTTATCTATCGGCATATATTTTCTTATTGCATACCAAATATCCGCTATTCCCGATTCTGTTTTTGTTGATGATGAAGAATTTTATGTTGATTCAGTTTTAATAGTTGGTAACGATATAACCGAAGATTTTATAATTCTACGTGAATTAACATTTCAACCGGGGGATACGGTTCGTTCTTCTGATCTGCTATATAACCGTGAAAGAGTTTTTAGTTTAAGATTGTTCAACCGTGTAAGTATTTACCCGGTTTTCAGAGGGATGCATACGATCATCTACATCGATGTAAAGGAGGGCTGGTATATCTACCCGGTTCCTTTTATAAAACGCCAGGATAAATCTTCCAATAAGTATTCCTACGGAATCAATGTTACTTATAAAAATTTTAGGGGACGCGATGAAATATTACGCGCTTTAATAAGTCTTGGTTACGATCCATATTTTTTGATCGCGTTTGAAAATCCCGCCGTTGATTTTGAGAACGGGATCGGCTTAGGATTTAATTTATCTTACCTGAAATCTTATAATAAAAATAGTCTGGCAAGAAGTGTTTACGGCGGAGATTTCCAAAATAAATTTTATACAATTGGAACGTTACTAAAAAAACGCCTTAATCAGTTTAACACAATTTTCGGTGTCGGGAGTTTTCAGTATATCGAAACACCGGGTAATTTATTCCCGGGATTCTCTGCATCGGGTGAAAAAATCGATAGAACTATATCACTCGGCATTGGTTACTTGTACGATTCACGGGACCTAAAACAGTTTTCTCAAGATGGTGTCTATTCGTTGATCGAATTAGTGCATAAAGGATTGGGTATAAATGATATCAGTTATAATGTACTGAACTTTGATTTCAGGGAGTATAGACCTTTTGTAGATGGATTGGTTGCAAAATGGCGCATTGCATTTAGACACACATTTGGCGGATTGATACCATTTTATGATTACTCCTACCTTGGTTATGATGAATACGTTCGCGGTCATGCTGATGATAACCGGGAAGGAAATAATTTTGTAATAAGTTCACTTGAGTTTAGTTACCCGGTATTAAAGGAGTTCGATTTCAGTATTAAACTGCCGCTTCTTCCGCAGCAATTAACCTCTGCAAGGATTGGAATATTTATAACAGCGTTTGCTGATGCCGGTCATGCTTTTAATAATCACCAAAGATTCAGATTAGGTGATTTGTATTCGGGTTATGGTGTGGGAATAACTTTCTTGGTACTTCCATATAATGCTATTAGATTTGAATATGCAATCGGGCATAAAAAGAGTAAGGGAGAATTTTTAATTGGCACCGGCTTTTCTTTCTGATATTGAACTTTATTACACGGTTAGTAATAAGTCTGGGAATTTTATTGATATTACCGGTGAAGAGGTTCATCATATTAAAGATGTGATGCGTCATGAAACCGGTGATAAAATATTTGTAACAAACGGAATTGGTTCAATATATCAGACCGAAATTGAATCTCTCGATTCAAGAAAGATTAAATGTAAAATTATAGATGAGAAAATTTATCCCAATCCATTCTCTAATGTTACATTTTGCATTCCGCGTTTGCGGACTGCCGACCGTTTTGAATTTGCTCTTGAAAAGTGTGTAGAGCTTGGGATAACAAATTTTATTGTATTCGATTCTCAGCGCACTGTTGCAAAAGGAGAGAAACTAGAACGCTGGCAGAAAATTCTGACATCAGCCATGAAACAATCTCTTAGATCATGGCTGCCAAAGATTTCTTATTCTAAAAGTATAGCTGATTTGTTAAAACTTAATGGTGAAAAAATTCTCTTTGATCAGAAAGGTAACCAATCATTGAAATCAATTCTGAATTCTGAATTCTCAATTCTCAATTATTTTTTCATCTTCGGTCCCGAAGGAGGATTTAGCGAAGGAGAATTGCAAATTGCGAATGGAGAATTGAAAATTAAATTAACAGATAATCGATTGAGGAGTGAGACAGCTATTGTAACTGCCGCGGCACTTTTAGTTAATTCATTAAGTAATTGAAATAATTCTTTTGACCAATCTTTCAAAATCTACTTTTACACGCTCAGCAGTTTCCATCACCTCGGAGTGAGTGAGTTTTATCGGTGATAACCCGGCAGCAAGATTAGTAATGCAAGAAATTGCCGAGACCTTCATTCTC